>JAUMXY010000072.1 GCA_030528885.1 Bacteroidales bacterium
TCGCCGCCTTCTTGAGGGAGTCCCCCAGCAGAAATGAGGGGGACTCCTTTTTTGTGTTTTGTCGGGATTGGAGTATGTTTTAATCTGATTATTGGTTTCCAGCTGATTGTTTTGTTGTGGAACTGCTGTATAGGGAGGCTGCCTCGGATTTATCAGCTTTGAGAAGTTGCTGCTCCTGTCAGGTAAAGGTTCTGTCGCTGAATAGCTAGGTACTTGTTGGATTTTCAGTGAAAGATGTGCTTTCTGGCGTTCTTGATGCCTAATGCTTTCTTGTAAGGTTCAATGTTGCCAAAGATGGTTACTTTTCGATGGAGATTTTGTGGATTACTCGAAAGATTCAACGCATTTCTGGTCTCGGTGCTTTTGGTGGATGATTTGGTTAATTCGATGGCAATGCAGTTGCTATAGTGATTCTCTTGAGGTGAATCAGCTATGACGATGTTGGTTTCTACATTACCTGTTCCAAAGACTGTTTTTTCGATGGAATGGGCGTTTGGGGGAGTGTGGCCAACAATGTAACCTGTCACATAAACGTTGTGCCAGCCGATAGCGCCTTGGGTGAGGCTGAGATAGGTGGGAATGTGGGTCTTGAAGTCTCTGACGGAATAGGCTGTCTCTGGGGTGTTTCCATGGTTCTGTATGTAGGCGATGGTGTCATTGATAGTTGGTGTGTGATAGGGAGGCTCTGTGGGGATATCCCCTTCAATACTGTCTTTGTCTTGTTCTATTGTGTTTTCAGTCTCGTTTTTTTCTTCTTGAGTCGGTAGTTCTAGCTTCTCGCATGCTGCGGCAAGCATACCTGCCGTAAGAATATATAGGATGTGCTTTTTCATTTGGTGATGCATTGTGTCGTTTTTGCTGGATAGATTGTTTTGCAAATTTATTGAAAAGATTTGAAAAATGTAGTCAGTGAGGAGGTTCGTTGCTCCTTCTGGCGAAAAATAGATTTAATTGTTTCGTTCTGCGGTCAATTTAGCTTATCTTTGCAGTAAAATTGGAGCTTATGCAGATAGAGGTGAAAGGTTCGACTGTCGGGGGACGTGTTGTCTTGCCGTCGTCGAAGAGCATCAGTAATCGCGCTTTGGTTATTAATGCATTGTCTGGCAGCAATGTTTCTGTGGATAATGTGAGTGATTGTGACGATACGCGGGTGATGGTGGAATGGATGAGTCGTCAGCCAGAGACAGTTGATGTTGGAGCGGCAGGAACGGCTATGCGTTTTTCTACAGCCTTGTTGGCTGTAGGGGACGGAACGCGCCTTATTACGGGCAGCGAGCGGATGAAGAATCGTCCTATTGGCGTGCTTGTTAACGCATTGCGTGAATTGGGTGCAGATGTGACGTATGTTGAGAAAGAGGGTTTTCCTCCTTTGCTGGTGAAGGGTTGTCCGATAATGGAGGGTGGCGATTTGGTACTGCCTGGCAATGTGAGTTCTCAGTATGTGTCTGCCCTCTTGATGATTGGTCCGCGACTGGAGAAGGGGCTGAAGCTTAAGTTGACTGATACGATAGTAAGTCGTCCTTATATAGATATGACGATGGGTATCATGCGCTCGTTTGGTGCTGAGGTGGACTGGGCAGAAAGCGAGGATGCTGCATGCATAGAAGTGAGACCTGTTCCTTATCGTCCTTGTCCTTATTGTGTGGAAAGTGACTGGAGTGCGGCAAGCTATTGGTATGAGATGGTGGCATTGGCGTCGAATGATGATGCTGAGGTTGCGCTTCCTGCTTTATATGCTGAGAGTTTGCAGGGAGACAGTCGTGGTGCTGCGGTGTTTGAGAAGCTTGGTGTTAGCACTCGATTTGTAGAGGATGGTGTTGTGATAGCGAAGAGTGGCTCTTGTGTTTCTCATCTTGAATATGATTTCTTGGAGATGCCTGATTTGGCACAGACGTTCGTCGTGACTTGCTGCATGCTGGGCGTTTCTTTTCATTTTAAGGGTTTGCAGAGCTTGAAGATTAAGGAAACAGACCGAATTGTTGCTTTGCAGCGCGAACTGGGCAAATTGGGATTCTGTATAGAAGCCCGTAATGATAGCGAGCTTTTGTGGGATGGAACTCATTGTGCTGAAAGCGTTGCAGAAAGTTCTGTTGTTGCGATTGATACTTATGAGGATCATCGCATGGCTATGGCTTTTGCCCCTGTGGCGCTGCAGACAGGATGCATTCGGATTAATGAGCCGCAAGTTGTGTCAAAGTCCTATCCTCGTTATTGGGAGGATTTGAAGACCGCCGGTTTTGAAATTAATAGTGTTGAACAATAAGCTATTCTTATGTATTTTCTGATATTAGGACTTGTTTTGCTTGGCGTTTTAGCGTTGTTGCTTGGTTTTTTCCGTGAGAGACGGTTGAAGAAGAAGCTGGAATCGGGTGAGATAGCTGAGCTTCCCAGCCTTAAGCAAGTGGAAGATATGGAGTGTTGTGGTCAGCACGAGACTTGCGAGAAGGAAAGTTTGCTTTCTGCTGTGAGCAGGCAGATAGAGTATTATAATGATGAGGAGCTAGATCGTTTTAGAGGTGTTGAGAGCGATAGTTATACGTCAGAGGACATCGAGGAATTTAGGGAGGTGCTTTACACGATGAGAGATGATGAGGTGGCTGGTTGGGTTCGTTCGTTGCAGCTGAGAGCTGTGGAACTTCCCGACGAACTGAAGGATGAGGTTTTTCTTATTGTTGGCGAGAGAAGGCGGTGATGTCTTTTTGCAATAGCTAAGCCCCCAGAAGGTGTCTGCTTTCTGGGGGCTTAGCTATTTTATGTGTGTTAGTATCTTTGTTCAATCACTTCCCAATCGATGATTTTCCATAGTTCAGCAAGATAAGCTGCTCTCCGGTTTTGGTAGTCAAGGTAGTAGGCATGTTCCCATACATCGAAGGTAAGCAGTGGGGTTAATCCTTTTTTGAGGGGATTTTCGGCATTGTGCTCCTGAGTTATCTTGAGAGTTCCCGCTTGGTCTCTTGATAGCCAAACCCATCCAGAGCCGAACAGGGTGCTCCCTTTGTTTTCAAACGCTTCGCGGAAGGCGTTGAACGAACCGTATTGCTGCTTGATGGCCGTTTCGAGCCGTCCTGATGGAGTGTTATTCTCTTTGGGCGCTGCGAACTGGGAAAAATAAAGATTGTGGTTCAGTATTTGTCCTGCGTTGTTAAAGATGGCTCCATTGCTTTTGCGGACGATTTCTTCGAGCGAAAGGTTCTCGAAGGGGCTTCCAGGCAATAGGGCGTTGAGGTTGTTGACATAGGCTTGCAGATGTTTCCCATAGTGATAGTTGATGGTTTCTGCGTTGATGACTGGTTCTAATGCGTCTGGGGCATAAGGCAACTCTGCAAGAGAGAATTTACCATTGATAGGCATTGTCTGTTTCATAATCTTTTTCTTTAGGTGAATAAACAGGGAGGCAAAATTAAAAAAAAGCAAGACCGCTTTTAGCATGATGTGCGTTAAAAAAACTTTTTGTAATCGAATTGTATTCTGCTAAATCGATATATTCACATTTATTCACCAGTATCCAAAGCCACCGTCAAAACGCAGCACTTTACACCTTAAAATCGGTCAGACTCTGACCTATGGTATAGGTGTGAGTCTGACCGATTTTGGGGTGTGAG
>JAUMXY010000024.1 GCA_030528885.1 Bacteroidales bacterium
CTCACCACTTTTGAGGTACTGGAAGAGCCGTTTTTTAGGTCTTGGAGTTACTCATTTTCTCATACAGCTTGAAAAGGCATTCCAGTCGTGCCTCATCGTTGGCGAAGGGATAACCAGGGTAGCAACTCTCCACTATATCGTCCAGCCGTTCATGTGCTTCTCGCAAATCTTGCGGCATCTTGTCGGGGTCGTAGAGGTCTGCCAAGGTTTTGTCGGGATAGAACTCGCGAGTCACTAACACATTCTCTGCCGCTTCCTCTATCTCGGCTTTCTTTTGCGGGGAGATGGTGGGGAAGGGGAAGGTGTTGTAGCAGAGAGTGTTGGAATATCGAATACTAGTTCCTAAATATCCACCAACAGTTTTTGTCCAAATCATATGCATTAAACTAGTCACTACTCCGAATAGCCAAACAGGTGCATTATAGATTGCAAAAGAAGAGTCTGCAACAACACTATTTTCTGGTAAATAGCCAAAAGGTATATATTTTCTATCTGTAGCTGTATGTCTTGGAATAATTATACACTCTGTATCCTCAAATCTGCATTCTGCAAAACGATAAGGAAAATTTGCATCTTCTTGTGTTGCTTTCTTCTTGCTATTCATACGCATCTTATAGACTTTGAGTACTCTTTCCTTTATGCTTGGTATACAGAGTGCCTCATTTTTCATGTTGTCTGAAATCCATAAACAATAGCGTTTCTTACCATTAATATAATCCTCTGCACCAACATAATTGTAGATGAACCTTTCTGTTCTTCTGTCCTTAGTGATTAGTTCATCTTTCTCATAAGCATCAAGTATTAAGTTCCCACCATCGGCAGGTTTACTACCATAGTCCATAGACGGCAGGTTTGAAATACTTTTTCTTTCTTTCTTGATAATAATATTGTTATCGGATAACTGTAAGTAAGGTGTTATTCTTTTACCTGTTTTAATTTCTGTTTCTGTATATAATTTAGCCTGTTCTGTCTCGCTTTCATTAGCAATGCCGATGATAACACAAAATACATGAGCTTTGTTCTTGGCATTATTGTTCCATCTAAAGCCCGAATATGCGAAATTCAAGCATATTTGTTTATTTATCAATACATCCCATAATAGAGCAACTTGCTCTCCTTGACAAATTGATTTTGTCGAAACAAATGCACACATAGCTTTGGTTCCTTTAATATAAGTGCTACCTAGGTAAAACCAACATGCTATATAATCAAGATTCGGCCATCCTTTTATATCTCTAAAGACATTCTCCATATCCCGCTTTTGTTTTTCATCTTGTAATGAAGCACCCAAATACGGAGGATTTCCAAACACAAAAACCTCTTCCTCTGGTGTATGTGGACAAACCGCATTCCAATCCAAGCGACAAGCATTGCCACAAACGATTTGGGTGATGTTCTTGAGGGGAAGGGCTTTGGTGTTTACGCCAAAGTTCTCATTGAGTTTTGTGTTCATCTGGTGTTCGGCCAGCCATAGGGAGAGCATCGCCACCTCGTGTGGGAAGTCCAAGAGTTCGATGCCATAGAACTGGTTGAGCGTGATAACACTGTTATCTACAAAAAGCAATTCCCCCTGAGGAGTACACTTCTGCATCAAGCGAAGGATGTCCATTTCCAAGAAGCGCAGACTTTTATAGGTAATAATCAAGAAGTTTCCACTGCCACAAGCTGGGTCAAAAAACTTCATTTGGCTCATGCGTTTCAACAAGGCATTACCCTTCTTCTTTACCGATTTCAAGTCTTCGTAGAACAGTTTTTGGCCTAAAACTCCAATTTGAAGCATCTGCTTGTGCTGCTCGTAAAAGCCGTTCAACTTGTTATATTCCTCTCGCAAGTCATCAAGGAACAACGGGTTAATCACTTTCATGATGTTGGGCACACTTGTGTAGTGCATACCCTGATTGGCGCGTTCCTCAGGGTTGACTACTGCCTGAATCATGGAGCCGAAGATATCGGGGTTGATGTCCTTCCAATCCAGTTCGCCACACTCGATGATGAGGCGGCGCGCTTTCTGTCCCATGCGTGGAATCTGGATGTGCTTGGAGAATAAACCGCCGTTCACATAAGGGAACTGCTTCACAATGCTGGGAGTCTCCATGCGGCGCACGGAGAGGTCCATCACGTTGAAAGTGTGGTCGAGATAGTCGGAGAGGTCGCTGCCGTCTTCCTTGGTATAGCGAATAATGGAAGACGTGAAAAGATTTTCTTCGAAGATGCCTGTGTCTTCGGCAAAGAAGCAGAAGAGCAACCGAGTGATGAAGATGTTGAGGTCGTGCAGGTCGTCGTCACCACGAAAATCGTTGTAGGCACGCAGTTCATCGTGCAGTTTTGCCAACTTCTCAGCCGCCTTCACATCAGCAGGGCTTTCCTCTACATTGTGTACTCGTTCCACGCCCATGATGGGATAGAAGAAAGCGAAGTCGCATGAGAGGCGGTCGAGACGGTTCTCGTAGGTGTCGTGCTCGCGCAGGTCGTAGGCGAGCAGCACCTCTCCGTCGCTCACCGCCACAATCTTGGGTGCGGCTTTCAGCACTTGCGGGTCAGCTTTCAGCTGTTCTAAAGTGTTGGATAGCTGTTGGGATGTGGTGGATTGAAAACAAAATAAACCTTTGATGAGCAAGCCATCCGAAAAGGTCTTCATGATGCTCTTGCCCTCCTTGTAACGCATAATGTCACGCTCACTCTTGCCAAAGGAGAATAGCAGCCGATAACCTACTTCGCTGGCAGGTACACGTCCATCATGGAACACTCGCAAGCGTTCCTCTATCTCCCTATAGCCAAGTTGTATTTTCTTTGCCATAGGCGCAGCCTTCTGTTTTTTGCAGAAGCACTTATCGGTAGTAGACGGGCAAAAATGGCGGGACCTCTATATACAGAAAAAGCGTGAACGCTCATCAGAATATAGAGGCCGTCAGAATTGCCCGTAACACTTGATAAGTCATGTCCACGCCTAAAGACGCAGACATTAACAACTTATTCTCCAGTGTTACTATATTGAAATTTCTGACGTTTCTATATTCACCGAATAACTGCTAATGCTGTTATACATTTCCAATAAGGGGTTGCCGCTTTCCGCTGAAAGGTGGCAACTCAAAGGCAAATGTAGCTATTTATTTTAAGAGAACAAAGAGAATAGGGACTTTTTCAGGGAAAAGGAAGCTTTTGAGTTGGTTGGTTCTTGTTGTTTTTTAGTTATGAGGTTCTTTGGGACGGTTTTAAAAGAGAAGAGGCGCATCCGATGGATGCACCTCTTATAATAGATGAAACGGGTGTCTTTTTAGTTGGCAGCCTCGAACTCTTTCAAGAAACGTACGTCGTTTTCGGAGAAGAGGCGGAGGTCTTTCACCTGATATTTGAGGTTGGTGATGCGCTCGATGCCCATACCAAATGCATAGCCTTTGTACTTGGTGGAGTCGATGCCATTTGCTTCGAGAACATTGGGGTGTACCATGCCGCAGCCAAGAATCTCAAGCCATCCTGAGCCTTTGCACATGTTGCATCCCTTGCCTTTGCAGAGGGTGCAGGAAACGTCCATTTCTGCACTTGGTTCTGTGAATGGGAAGTAGGAAGGGCGGAGACGGATCTGTGTGTCTTCGCCGAACATTTCTTTGGCAAAGAGGAGAAGTACCTGCTTGAGGTCGGTGAAAGAGACTTGCTCATCTACGTAGAGCCCTTCTACCTGATGGAAGAAGCAGTGCGCGCGTGCAGAGATGGCCTCGTTTCTGTACACGCGTCCGGGGCAGAGCACTCGGATGGGTGGCTGCTGCTTTTCCATCACTCGCGCCTGCACAGAGCTTGTGTGGGTGCGGAGGATGATGTCGGGGTGTGACTCGACAAAGAAGGTGTCTTGCATGTCACGTGCTGGATGGTCGTCGGCGAAGTTCATGGACGAGAACACATGCCAGTCGTCTTCAACTTCTGGTCCTTCGGCAAGTGAAAAGCCGAGGCGTGAGAATATGTCGATGATTTCGTTCTTTACGATAGTGAGCGGATGGCGTGTGCCAAGGCCTATAGGGTAGGCGGTGCGAGTGATGTCGAGATGGTCGGCTTCGGTCTCTTGCACTGAGAAGTTGTCGCGAAGGGCGTTGATTTTCTCTTGCGCTTTGTTTTTAAGTTCGTTGATTTTTATGCCGATTTCTTTCTTTTGGTCAGCAGGCACATTGCGGAAGTCTGCCATCAAGGCTGTGATGGCGCCTTTCTTGCTCAGATATTTGATGCGAAGCTGCTCAATCTCTTCGGCTGAATGTGCCTCAAGACTTTCAACTTCTTGGAGTAAACTTTGAATTTTTTCTAACATGTTTGATGTCTTTTTGGATAATTGTTGCAAAGGTACGATTAAGTGAGAGAAAAACCAAATTTATTTGGGTTTTTCCGAGCGTGAGTGCTTTTGATGCAATCTGTGGTAGTAAAAAACAAGATTTAGGAATTAGGAATGGGGTTTTGTTGCTTTTCTGATGAAAAAACACGTAAAGCGATAAATTATTCTTGAATCCTAATTCCTAATTCCTAATTCTTTACTACCTTTGCAATGTATTGTGTAACGACTGTTATATGAGAAAAGGTTTTGTTTTATTGATGGCATTGGTCGGTCTCGCGATGTCGTGTGGCGACAGAAACATGAACAATGCTTTTGAGTCTGATGTGGAGGATGGAGAGGATTCTATCGAAGCATTTGTTGGCGATACGCTTCATCTCTTTGATGAGGAGATGCCTCCTGTTGCAGCAGATGAGCTTTTTGACGACTTTTTCTTTAATTTCATAGACGATGCGCGATACCGTCTTCGCCGGATAGCCTTCCCACTGCAATGCGGTGAGGGAGAGGTTGAGGAGAAGCATTTTCTTTCTAAGGGAGAGTGGCAGGAGCTCGACCCGTTTGGCGAGAATATGTTTCATTTCGTTATTTATGAACGGGAACAGGACTTGGAGCTTTTGAAGGACACGGCTGTCGGCAGTGTCTGCGTGGAGCGGATTTTCTTGCGGCAAGGACGGTTGGAAATGTTTGAGTTCAATCGAATTGCTGGCAAGTGGATGCTTACAGGAATGCACGAGGAAAATATGCTAAATACGCCAAACGGAGATTTCCTGAGGTTTTATGCTCGTTTCGTAACCGACAGCCTTTTCCAGCGTGAGTCATTGGCTTCTCCTGTCAAAGTGATTCTGACTGCGATTGATGAAGAAGAGGAAGCACAAGAGGAGTTTGTCACGAAAGACGAATGGTTTGAAATGCAGGATAACACGCCATTGTTTAATGATGTGCTGATGAATATAGATTACGGGCAGACGTGTATTAGTCAGAACAGAAAGACGCTGATGCTTGAGGGAGTTAGCAATGGATTGCAGATGAAATTTAGGTTTAACAAGCAGGAGGATGAGTGGATGCTGATGGAGGTGGAGTATTAAAGAAAGGGATGAGGGTATGATAAAAAAAGATAATTATAGCTTGCTGAGTCATAACACTTTCGGCATAGATGTGAATGCTAAGGTTTATGTTGAATATGATAGCGAAGAGGAATTGATGGCTGTCCTTCCCTCGTTAAAGGGGAATCTGTTGCATATTGGCGGCGGAAGCAATTTGCTGTTTAGGAAAGACTATGAAGGAACAGTGCTGCATAGCGCTATTAAGGGGATTGAGGTTGTAGAAGAACATGATGGTGATGTGCTCGTTCGAGTTGGTGCAGGAGTGGTATGGGATGAATTTGTAGAATGGGCTGTAGAACGAGGTTATGGAGGTGCAGAAAATCTGTCGCTTATACCAGGTGAGGTGGGGGCGAGCGCAGTTCAGAACATTGGGGCGTATGGCGCAGAAGTGAAGGATATCATTGTTCTAGTGGAGACAGTCCATTTGCAAAGTGGCGAGAAACGTTGCTTCAAGGTCGATGAATGCGGCTATGCCTATCGGCAAAGTGTTTTCAAGAATGAACTGAAGGGGCAATATGCGGTTACTTATGTCACTTACAGATTGTCTGTCCATCCAGTCTTGAAACTTGAATATGGAAACATGAAGGATTTGGCATGCCGAGAGAAAGTTACAGTGGCTGATGTGCGCCAATTCATTATAGAGGCAAGGAATGCTAAACTGCCAGATCCTAAGGTTCTGGGCAATGCTGGGAGTTTCTTTATGAATCCAGTGGTGACCAAAGAGAAGTTTTTGGCTGTTCTGGAAGAGTATCCACAAATGCCTTTCTATGAAGTGGAAGGAGGCGTGAAGATTCCCGCTGGATGGATGATAGAGCAATGTGGCTGGAAAGGAAAGTCGCTCGGCAGAGCCGCAGTACACGATAAGCAAGCGCTAGTGTTGGTTAACCTCGGTGGGGCATCCAGCGAGGAGATTGTAACGCTTTGCGATGCAATCTGTAAGGATGTTAGGGAACGTTTTGGCATTGACATTCACCCAGAAGTGAATGTGATATGATACTAAAATTTAAGCAATTTAGAGGAGCATGAAAATCACGATACTTGGCAGCGGAACCTCTTGTGGAGTACCGCAGATAGGATGTCTTTGCGAAGTCTGCACTTCAAGGAATCCGAAAGATAAACGTTTAAGATGTTCTGTCTTGATAGAAGAGAAAGGGAAGAGCATCTTGATAGATTGCGGTCCTGATTTTCGGGAACAGGTGTTGCGTGTGGGATTCCGTCCGTTAGATGCAGTTTTTATCACCCATGAACATTACGATCATGTTGGTGGCTTGGATGACCTTCGCCCTTATAGCATATGGGGCGATGTCAATGTGTATGCAGAGAAATTCTGTGCCGACCATTTGATGGAGCGCATTCCATACTGCTTCACTCCGCCAGAGAAACGCTATCCGGGAGTCCCGGCTATTAATCTTAGGGTGATTGAACCACACAAGCCTGTTATTGTCAATAGAGAGGAAAAAGCGCAGGTGCCATCGGAATATCTCGAGGATGCTTTGAAAATGGATTTACATCTGGCAACTGACTATGAAAAGGGACTGGATGCTGAAGAGCAGGGGGTAGAGGTGATGCCTATACGTGTGATGCATGGAAAGCTTCCCATAGTAGGTTACAGGATTGGAACATTTGCTTATATTACAGACATGAAGACGATTCCTGATGAAGAACTTGAGTATCTGCAAGGCATTGAGTATCTCATCGTGAATGGTCTGCGCCATAAAACGCACCCAAGCCATCAGACGATAGAGGATGCCATTGAGTTCGCTCGGCAGCTGAAAGTGAAAGGAGTTTGGCTGGTTCACATGAGCCATCACATCAAGCCTCATGATGAAGAAGAGAAGCTTCTCCCTGAGGGCGTCCACTTGGCATACGATGGTGAAGTGATAGAGTTCTGATACATCTGTTGTATAAAGATTTTTAGTATAAGGTTCATTCCATGAACCATAAAGAAAGAAGGGCGACCCGCTGAGGTCGCCCTTCTTGTTAATATATGATAGGTTTGCTCTTTAGAGAGGCATGTTCTGCAAGAAAGAGATGAGAACGCCTGCTGCCACAGCTGAGCCAATAACGCCTGATACGTTAGAAGACATGCAGTAGTTGAGCACGTGGTTCTTGGGGTCGTACTTTGTTGAAATCTCGTTGCAGACACGAGAAGCCATAGGTACGGCGCTCAAGCCTGTTGCGCCAATCAGCGGATTAATCTTCTTCTTAGAGAAGCAGTTGGTAATCTTCACCATGTAGATGCCTGATGCGATAGAAAGACCAAATGCGAAGAAACCGCCAATGACAATACCGATTGTAGTCCAGTTGAGGAACGCTTGAACAGTCATCGTTGCACCAACGCAAAGACCGAGGAATACTGTAGCCGTGTTCATGATAGAGTTGGAGATCGTGTCGAACAGGCGGCTTGTGTCAGAACCAATTTCCTTCAGGAGGTTACCGAACATCAGCATACCGATAAGCGATACTGCTGATGGTACGAGCAGGGCAACGATTGTAGTAACAGCGATTGGGAAAATAATCTTGATGACCTTTTCGTTCTTAATCTTGTTGCTTGGTGGGAAGAGCTTGTCTTGCTCCTTCATGTTAATCTTCAGTTCTTTCTCAGAACAAGTAAACTTCACAACAAGTGGAATGATTACTGGAACAAGTGCCATGTATGAGTATGCAGCAATGGCGATTGGAGCCAAAAGATGCGGAGCCAACTTGATGGTGGTAAAGATGGCTGTTGGACCGTCTGCACCACCGATAATGCCAAGCGATGCTGCTTCTTTAATGTTGAACTGCCCAGATGCTACAGCAATAATCAGTACTGCGAAAATACCCGTCTGGGCAGCTGCACCAAAGATGGAAAGGCGGAGATTACGCAACATTGGGCCGAAGTCTGTCAAGGCGCCCACACCCATGAAAATCACAGGTGGAAGGAAACCCGTCTTGATGAGCATGTAATAGAGGAAATTCATCAGTCCAAGGTCATGGGCTATTTGGGGTAGAGACATTTCCCAAATGTTCTCTGCGAGCACTTTGCCTGAAGCATCAACGATACGTCCTGCTTCGTCAGCCTGATACACACCCATCTCTCCACCTGGGAAATTCGCTATCAGCACACCGAAAGCGATAGGGATGAGAAGAAGAGGCTCAAAATGCTTCACAATGCCAAGGTACAAGAGTACGAAGGCGAGCAAATACATTATAAGGTATGTACCATTTGCATCGATGATATTGCTGAACGCAGTCATCTGGTACACATTATTCAATATTTCTTCCATATTTTAATACGGTTTTAAGGTTTGGAGATTTACTGGTGATGCGGTTTGCAGCTGTTCTTTGCTGCATGACCGCATACCGTAAAGCCATCTAACCAAAGTTTAAGCGAGTTTCATGATTGGGTCATCCTCTTCCACAGAATCACCAGAATTAGCGAGGATAGCAGTGATAGTACCAGCCTTTTCTGTACGGATAGCATTGAATGTCTTCATGGCTTCGATGTAGCCAAGGATTTCTCCTGCCTGTACAGCATCACCCACTTTCTTAGGAGTTTCTGAGTTGTCTTTTACGAGGTAGAACTTGCCTTCCAGTGGAGCGAGAATGTCTTCACCTTCACCTGCTGGTGCAGGAGCAGCGCCTGCTGCTGGAGTTGCAGGGGCAGCATCGCCGTAAGCGATTTCTACTTTGTAGTTCACGCCATTCACTTGAACTGTTACGCTCTTTGGACCTTCTGCGCCTGCAGCAGGTGCGTTCTTGGCAGCCTTACGCTTTGCGAGATCCTCTTCGAAGTCAGCTTTAGCCTTGCCGCTCTTGTATGCACGATACTGCTCTGGGTGCATAGCAAGCTCGAACAGCTCTTCGTCGTCTTTGCCAAGCTCCCAACCATTATCCTGCATTTCTTTGCGGAATTCGTCGAGCTTGTCAGGGAAGTAAGACTGTGGGTCTTCTGTCTCAAACTCACGGCCTTGTTCTTTAGCCATAGCAATGAGCTCTGGGTCAACTGGGCCAGGGAGCTGACCAGCCTTGCCGAGAATCATGTCCCAGATGGTATCTGCAATCATGCTCCAGCGAGCTTTGCCCTTTTCCATCTGGATTACATTCATCAACGCGAGGTTCTTCACGTACTGAGAGAATGGAGTAACGAGGCATGGGTAGCCAACCTTAGGCCAAACATAAGCCACTTCGTCGAACAGCTTGATGAGGAGGTCGTCTGTAGTCAGCTCTGGCTGGTTGTTCTTGACTTTCCACTTATTGAGTGACTTGAGGTTGTCCTCAAGGTCGGTCATCAGTGACCCCATCATGCCGCCTGGAAGGCCTGGCTTCACCAAGAGAGAATTGTTGATGTGGTTGAGTTCAGGGATATAGTAGCCAAGGAAGTCATCGCACATCTCTTGAATCTGTGTACGTACCTCCATGTAAGCAGCCATGTTGATGTCCTTCACCTTGAAACCTGCGTCCTTCAGCATCTCCTGAACAGCAATGATGTCTGCGTGTCCCGTACCCCATGAGAGTGGAGACATGCCTGTATCTACATAGTCACAGCCAGCGTTGCAGACCTCAAGAATGGAAGCCATGTTGAAGCCTGGGCCTGCATGAGAGTGATATTGGATAACGATATCCTTCTTTACTTTCTTGATGCCCTCTACAATCTTGCCGAGTGATACAGGACGGCCAATGCCTGCCATGTCCTTCAGACAGATTTCGTCAGCACCAGCCTCGATGAAAGTCTTGGCGAGATTCACATAGTACTCAACGGTATGGATAGGGGAGTATGTGATGCAGAGAGAAGCCTGAGCAATCATGCCAGCCTCTTTTGCGTACTGGATTGAAGGAATCACGTTGCGTGGGTCGTTGAGACCGCAGAAGATACGAGTGATGTCTGTGCCCTGAGCTTTCTTCACCTTGTAGAAGAGCTTGCGCACATCCTTTGGGCATGGGCTCATGCGAAGGCCATTAAGGGCACGGTCGAGCATGTGAGTCTGAATGCCAGCCTCGTGGAAAGGCTTTGTCCATTCGCGAACAGCCTTGTTGGGGTTTTCTCCGTAGAGGAGGTTTACTTGCTCGAAACCGCCGCCGTTGGTTTCAACACGGTCGAAGCATCCCATCTTGATGATGGATGGAGCTACTTTTACGAGCTGGTCAACACGAGGCTGATACTTGCCAGCGCTCTGCCACATGTCGCGGAAGACCAGTGAGAACTTTACTTCTTTTGCCATTTTCTTTTATCTTTGTTTTTGTTATTACATTTTTGTTATTTTAGAAGCACGGCCTTTGCCGCCAGTGATTTGGCTGACTGTTGCGTCGATGATAGCTTTTGTCGTAGCGTCAATGCTTGCGATAGCTTTCGCTGCAGGTGCAGACTTCTGAGCCACTGTTTCTTCTGGCGCCCACTTGTTGACAGCCCAGATGAGGAGTTTGCCGAGATTAATCACAATGAGCAGAACGAGGAACACTGTAATCATGCCGACAACAAGGAGCTGCAAAGCTCCGAAAATGTCATTTGTAATCATAATGAATATAATTTTGTTAATCTTTCTACATTAAAACGATGCAAATATACACTTTTTTTTTAATTATTGAGGTGTATGCTCTTGTCTTTTTGACAAAACGGAACAAAAAAACGTTCTTTTCATCTTTGCGGAATGTTGTTTTACTCCGATAAAATGGTAAAAACGTTCTTGGGGGGTGCATACAAAAGATGCTGTTCCGTAAAAACATTGGACTTTTCTTTCTTCTTTGGGAAACTTTCTTTAACTTTGTAAAAAATTACAACTAACTAATCTATATGGAACAAGTTTTTGCTTACATTATTGGCCTTGGCGCAGCTGTGATGATGCCAATTATTTTTACGGTTCTTGGAGTTTGTATTGGCATCAAGTTTTCCAAGGCATTGAAAAGTGGACTCTATGTCGGAGTCGGTTTCGTTGGACTCGGCGTTATCACAGGTTTGTTGACTTCAAGCCTCGGCCCTGCGCTCAGCAAGGTGGTAGAGATTTATGGACTTGAACTCAATGTCTTTGACATGGGTTGGCCGGCTGCTGCTTCGGTTGCATACAACACAACGGTTGGCGCATTCATCATTCCTGTATGCCTTGCCGTCAATCTCGTGCTGTTGCTCATCGGCTGCACGCGCACAGTGAATATAGACCTGTGGAATTACTGGCATTTTGCCTTTATAGGTGCGGTAGTCTATTTCCTGATGGATTCGATGGCATGGGGATTCTTCGCTGCCATCATCTGCTATGTCATCACGCTGGTGCTGGCAGACATGACAGCCAAGAAGTTCCAGCAATTCTATCCGGGCATGGAGGGCATCTCCATTCCTCAGCCCTTCTGCCAAGGCTTCACGCCTTTTGCCATTGTCATCGGCAAGGCGCTTGACCTGATACCGGGTTTTGACAAGCTCAATATTGATGCGGAAGGCATGAAAAAGAAATTCGGTCTTTTTGGTGAACCTCTTTTCCTTGGAGTCATCATAGGCATCGTGATAGGCTGCTTTGCTTGCGAAAGTTGGGATGCTGTGGTGGCAGGTATTCCAGGCATCCTTGGACTTGGCATCAAGATGGGAGCTGTGATGGAGTTGATACCACGTATTACCGGTCTTTTCATCGAAGGTCTCAAGCCTATCAGCGAAGCGACTCGTGAACTCATTGCCAAGAAGTTTGGCGAGAAGAAAGAGTTCTATATCGGCATGTCTCCAGCGCTTGTAATTGGTCATCCGACAACGCTGATTGTCAGTCTTTTGTTGATTCCTGTTACACTAGTACTTGCAGTGGCTCTTCCAGGCAATCAGTTCTTGCCATTGGCATCTCTCGCTGGTATGTTCTATGTGTTTGTGATGGTGCTCCCTTACACGAAAGGAAATGTTGTCAAGTCTTTCATCGTTGGACTTGTCGTCATTGCAGCAGGTCTCTATTTCGTTACGTTAATGAGCGAGAGCTTCACCTCTGCAGCAGCCATGGTGAGCGCAGCGCATCCTGATGATGGCGCCGTAAAAGTGCCAGAAGGCTTCAGCGCAGGTGCTCTTGACTTTGCGTCTTCACCCATCGCCTTCGCCATCTACGCTTGCATGAAATATCTGTTCTCATGGGTAGGGGCAGGCATCCTTACAGCGATAGCAGTTGTCATGGTGCTGTGGAACCGCAAGCTTATCAACAAGAAATAGATTCAAGCTCTGAGTTTCTGTGGAACTTTAGATATACGCATCGGTCCATAGGAATGATGGACGAACTATAGAATTAGCTAACTCAACTAAACATATAAAAAGCATGAAAAAGTTTTTATTTCTCGCAGCCTTAGCTGCATCGGTCACTGCATCTGCACAGATGAAAGTGAACCACCAGACTGCATGTCACCCGGAAGATGTGAAACACTACGACACCAAGACGCTCCGCGACCGCTTTGTCATGGAGAAAGTGATGGTGGCTGACGAAATCAACCTCACTTATTCCATGTACGACCGCTTCATCTTCGGAGGTGCAATGCCTGTGAACAAGGAGCTGAAGCTTGAGACATTCGATGCTCTCAAGGCTCCTTACTTCCTCTACAATCGTGAAATTGGCATCATCAACACAGCCGGCGATGGCGTAGTGGTTGTTGACGGCGTAGAATATCCGCTGGGCGCAAAGGAAGCGCTTTACATTGGCCGCGGCAATCTTGGAAAGGACAAGAAAGGTCAGAGCATAGATTCTAACAAGGATGTCATTTTCCGTTCAAAAGACCCTAAGAATCCTGCCAAGTTCTACATCAATTCAGCTACGGCTCATCAGCACTACAAGACGCAGTGGATTACACTTGACGGCCGCAAGAACGGCAAAGTGCAGTCGCTCAAGGCTACCGTGATGCGCAACCTCGGTTCGCTCGAAGAGTCCAATCAGCGCACCATCTATCAGCTGATTGTCAACACTGCGCTTGAAGAAGGTCCATGCCAGTTGCAGATGGGACTCACACAGCTTGAGCCAGGCTCTGTATGGAACACCATGCCACCTCACACTCACGGACGTCGCATCGAAGCATATTACTACTTCAATCTTCCTGAGACACAGACCATCAGCCACATCATGGGCGAGCCACAGGAAAGCCGCATCGTATGGCTTCACAACGAGCAGGCAATCATGTCTCCCGAATGGTCTATCCATGCAGCTTCTGCCACTTACTATTACACATTCATCTGGGGTATGGCAGGCGAGAACCTTGACTACAATGACAAGGATGTCATCAAGGTGACAGATCTCCAGTAATCTTCCGTTCTCAACATCCGTTGAGGGAAATGATGAAATCCAAGGGTTAAGCCGTTTGGCGACAATCCTCATCCAATAAAACAAGCAGGGAGACGCACTGTTCATGGTGCGCCTCCCTGTCGTATGTGAAGCGATTCTTTTTTCATTCCCATTGTACGCACAGAAGAGCGGCTGCATTTGGGTTTTTCTTCAAGAACTTTCTCGCATTCATTCACTTTACGGCAATGATGCATCCATGCACACCGTGTTTGTGTCATTATAGAGGCTCGCTGCATAATATTTGGAACACAGCCTCCCTATTATTATGGACACAGCCTTCCCCTATGGGTGTTTATCGTTTCTGCGAATATAGGAAACTCGATTTTTCAAGCAGTTTCATTGTTTGTCGAAGATAAGCGAGAATTTGTGAGTTTGGCAAAGACAATACAGATAAACATGTTTTCTTTAGTTTATAAGCTAATTTTTTCGAGAAAAGTTTTGTATCTGTAAAAATCGCTGTACCTTTGCAATTAATCACAGCCAAATGACTTTGGCGAAGGTCGGTTGTGGGACTTATGGGTTATTAAATTAGCGTTGGCTATTATTCAAAAACGTTCAGAAACTTGCAGGTAGAAAGAACATAAATAGAGAATAGTGGTGACGCCTGCTGTTATTGTGGGCGTTTTCCTGTTTTCTATTTATAGGTTTCCTGCAAGTACCTTGAACGTTGGACGGGAATTCGTCCACGTTTTGTTTCTATACCGAAGGTGCTTGCAGGAATCTATTTTTTGTTTATTGGCTTTACGTATTGATAAATTTTATTATTATGGTTTATGACAACAGAAGCGTGAATACTAATAGACAATTCGTTTTATTGGCAGTCTTTGTTATTGCTGTAGCGTTTGGAGTACTTAATATATTTACCCCAGAGTATTTAGATGATTATTTATATAAATTTATCTTTTTAGAGAAAGGGGTTAATACAAACTTCCCTATAACTACGCTGGATGATATTCTTACTTCGCAATGTAATCACTATTTTTGCTTTAATGGTCGTGTTATTGTACATTTCATGGTACAATTATTTTCGGGGGTGTTAGGAAAGGGAGTCTTTAATGTTTTTAATGCTATTTGTTTTACGTTATTAGTGTTTTTGATGACAAGGATTTCTTCAAAAATAAATGTTCTAAATATATGTTTCTGTACGTCCCTAATCTTTTTACTTTTTCCATCATTTAAGGATTGTGCTCTATGGATGACAGGTAGTATAAATTATATGTGGTCCTCTACTGGTGTATGTTTGTTTTTGTATTGGTTGATGTTATTAGACAAGGTTGGGTTGAAGAATGAGCATATCTTATGGGGAGTTCTGTGTGTGTTCATTGGCTGGTCTCATGAGGGTATAGCATTTCCTTTATCATTAAGTCTTTTTATTTATTCTGTTGTTAATTATAAGACAATTCATAAAAAAGCCATAGCTCCTTTAATCGTGGGTTTTTGTATAGGAACATTTCTATGTACATTCTCACCTGCAACACTTAGCAGGGGGGCTATTGATGGCAATTTGAATTTCTCTTTGTTAGCAACAAAATTGATTGCAGGTTTGACATTGTGTACAAAATTAAAAGCAATGTGGTTTTTGTTTCTTCTTATAATTTTCTTTATACTTAAGCGAAAAGAACTTCTTTGGCTTAAAAAATTTTATTTCAACAATCTCATTCTATGCAATGCGTATGTTTTGTCATTTGGTGTTATTTTCTTCTCAGGATTCACCTCTTCAAGAACAGCAATTGCTGAGGAATTGTTTGCTATTGTTCTCTTATTGAAAATACTAGAAGAAAGAGGAGGATATCATGTACGTTATGTTAAATTTATATGTATTTTTATTACCTCTCTTTTGTATGCTGGGCTGATTCATTATTCACAAAAGAATTATACAGAATATAAGGATATTGTATCGCAAATTGAGAGGAAGAAATCTTCTATTATTTTAACCAATGAAGTTCAGCTTCCGTTGTTTTTGAAAGATTATATACGAAAACCTCTAACTAGTTCGGATAGTGAGTTTTATGATGGATTTTGTTATAGTAGTGATTGGAATCATTTTATAGCTTCTACATATCATTGTGATAGTTTGATTTTTGTGCCAACTTTAATTTACAATGATATGAAGGAGAATAATCCGAGGATAACGAGTTTCGCAAAACAACATGAATACCCATTTTATGTGATACCTGTGCCTTTGGATTTTGAAACAAAAGAAGTAACTTATATTTTAGAACCTTCAGATTTTTCAAAATTGCCGTTTTATATTCGTCCTGTGGCAACTAAGATGATGAAGTATCATGCCAAACAAATTCCAGCAGATAGAAAAGGGTATGTTGTCGTTGGTAAACAAAAATATCTATTAGTGGGTAAAAATCATTTGGTGGATGATAGATTAAAAAATATTAAGATCGAATAAATGTTATGAATAAGAAAGTTTCAATCCTAATCCCTTGCTTCAACGAAGAAGAAGGATTGCCTTTGTTGTATGAAGCATTGTGTGGTCAGAGTGGCATTTGTGAATCGCTGAATGAGTATGAATTTGAGATTTTGTTGATTAATGATGGGAGTAGAGACCGAACGTTGGACGTTATAAAATGTTATGCTCAGGCTGATGCACGAATTAAGTATGTTTCTTTGTCTCGGAACTTCGGTAAGGAATGCGCTATGTTGTCGGGATTTGATTATGTGAGTGGAGATTGTATGATTATCATGGATGCGGATTTGCAGCATCCTCCTGCGCTGATTCCTGAGATGCTTGTCTATTGGGAGCAAGGATATGAAGACGTGTATGCGAAACGAAAATCAAGAGGAAAAGAAAGTTGGCTTCGGAAAAGGTTCTCGTTGGCTTATTATAGCTTGTTGCAGAAGACGTCCCGTTTTGATATTTTGGAGAATGTTGGTGATTTCCGATTGCTGGATAGAAAGTGTATTGAGGCATTAAGGGCTATGCGGGAAAGTGAGCGGTATACCAAAGGAATGTTTGCTTGGATTGGTTTCAAGAAACGAGAGATTCTGTTTGAACAAGGAGATAGGCAAACAGGAGTGTCTTCGTGGCGTTTCAGAGATTTGCTGAACTTGGGCATTGAAGGTATAACCTCTTTCACAACGGCGCCTTTGCGTTTTTCTGCTATTGTGGGTTTTGTCATTTCTATGGTGGCATTTATCTATATGTGCTGGGTGATTGTGAAGGCTGTTGTTTGGGGTGACCCTGTGGCAGGCTTCCCGTCGCTGATGGTAGTCATTCTTTTTCTTGGAGGCGTGCAATTATTGAGCTTGGGTATTCTTGGGGAGTATCTCGGCAGGATATTCAATGAAGCAAAAGGAAGGCCTGTATATTTAGTAAGTGAAACAAATGTTGAAAAATAAGCAAGTTGTGTCAGAAATGCTCCGTTTTGTGATTGTCGGGCTTGTTGCTACGGCTATCCATTATGGCGTGTATTGGATATTGATGTACTGGCTGGACGTGACTGTTGCTTACAGCCTTGGATATGCCATTAGTTTTGTCTGCAACTTCTTGATGACAAGTATGTTTACGTTTCGACAGAGAGCGACGGCAAAGAAAGGGTTGGGTTTTGCTGTGGCACATGGAATAAACTATGGACTTCATGTGTTGTGCTTGCATTTCTTTTTATGGTTGGGTGTCTCTGAACAGTTGGTGCCTATTCCTGTTTTTGCTGTAGTGATTCCAGTTAATTTCTTGTTGGTCAGATTTGTATTTAAAAGCAAGCAAAGTACTGCTGGCTGAAGTGTGGGTGGGCTTGCAAGTCTTGCTGATTGAAAATTTTTACAAAAAAAGAGAGAGACTTTTTGTTTTGTCTCTCTCTTTTTGTAACTTTGTGGCTGAGAATATATGATAAAGTGAGATGCCAACTTGAAAGGGTTGGCTTAATTGATTGTTTAATAAATAAATGACAGAATTGAATGATGAAAGAGGATGAACTGCCTCCTTTTAACTTTCCTATTGAGGACAAATCGGAGAAAATTATCAAGGTGATTGGTGTTGGTGGTGGCGGCGGCAATGCTGTGCAGCACATGTGGGACGAGAGAGTGAAGAACGTTTCGTTTTTGGTGACGAACACTGACAGCCAAGTGTTGAAAGCGAATCTGGTGCCTAACAAGATTCAAATTGGCCCTGGTCTGGGAACGGGTGGAAATCCTGAGCTTGGGCGAGAACTGGCAGAAAAGAGCATCGATGACATCAAGTTGATGTTTGACGATGATACTAAGATGGTGTTTCTTACTGCTGGTATGGGGGGCGGAACAGGAACGGGTGTGGCGCCCGTTATTGCGCGGGTGGCAAAGGAGATGGGAATCTTGACGGTGGGAGTTGTGACATTGCCTTTCCGCATGGAGGGTAAGCGTCGTATTGAAACGGCACTGAAGGGAATGGACGAGATGCGAAAGTGTGTTGATTCGTTGATTGTGATTAATAATGAGAAATTGCTGGAAAATAAGCAGTATCATCAATTGACTTGGGAGCAGGGTATGGAGATGGCGGATGAGGTGCTGACGGTTGCGACGAAGACGATTGCTGAGATTATTACGATGAGGGGTCTGATAAACAGGGATTTTAAGGATGTGTGCACCGTTATGAAAGATGGGGGTGCGGCTCTGGTGTCGGTGGCGAAGGCGAGTGGTGAAAAACGATTGCTGAAAGCGATGACGGAGGCAATAAGTTCACCTCTGATTGCCAATGTGGAGAAGTTGAAGACGAGGCGGCTGCTGTACATTGTTTACAGTGGTAAGAAAAGTCCTGCCAAAATGGATGAACTGGATGAGTTGTGTGAGTTTATGGAGTATTTTGACGAGGATATAGAGGTCTTGTGGGGGCATTATATGGATGATTCGCTGGAGGATGAGATTAAGGTTTCTGTTGTCGCAACGGGTTTTGACAGGACGGTTTCTGTAGCAGGAAAGGGAAGTGATGTTTCTGACGAACAACGTCAATTGCAGCTGTTGCGTGAGCAATACTATGGTAAGGCAAAGAGGCCGTTGAAGCATATAGGACAAACTCAAACAGATACGACAGAGGCTGTGGCTGGGCCCGATGTGAATGGTGTTGTGATAGAAGATCCCCAAAAAGGGGCTATCTCCTCCAATAGACCGAATAAAACACGTTCGTTTATGCTTGGTTTAGTGGAAAAAATGAAGGTTTTGATGGAGGAAGAGTGTTGAGTATTGAAAAAATTACTATCTTTGTATATGCGTTGGCCAAATCTCGGGTCAGAGTCTTTGAGCTTTGAGAGTAGGTCGTTCTTGTCTTATAAACTAAAAAGATAGAGTTATGATTGTATATCCTAATGCTAAGATTAATATTGGTTTGAACGTGGTGGAGAAGCGTCCAGACGGTTACCATAATTTAGAGACAGTGTTTTATCCCATTGGTCTTCAGGATATATTGGAGATACAAGAATTGGAGGGCGAGGTACCTGAGGGAGGCTATCGTCTGAAAGTGACAGGAACGCTGCTGGAAGGGTCGCCGGAGGATAACCTTGTGGTAAGAGCTTTTAAGTTGCTGAAGCAGGATTTTGATTTGCCGCCTGTAAGCATAGGACTTTATAAGCATATCCCTACAGGAGCCGGTCTTGGAGGTGGTTCTGCAGATGCTGCATTTACCGTGAAGACGCTGAACGAGCGTTTCAAGTTGGGCTTGACAACGCTGCAGATGGAAGAGTATTGTGCTCGTTTAGGTGCTGATTGTCCTTTCTTCGTGCAGAACAAGCCTGTGTTTGCAACAGGTATCGGCAATGTGTTTCATCCCATAGAGATTGACTTGAAGTATAAGCAGCTGGTGCTTGTGAAACCTGACATCTTTGTTTCGACGAAGGATGCTTATGCGAAGGTGAAGGTGCAGCAGCCTGAGAAACGTCTGCCTGAGCTTTTGGCACAGCCGATAGAGACGTGGAAAGATACAGTGGTGAACGACTTTGAGGAAAGTGTGTTCTCGAAGTATCCGGAGATTGCTGCGATTAAGGACCAGATGTATGACTTAGGTGCAGTGTATGCAAGCATGTCGGGAAGCGGCTCGAGTGTGTTCGGTATCTTTGAGGATCCGGTGGACAATATCGACGAGAAATTTAGTGGGATGTTTTGCCGTCAGCGTGAATTGTAGTATTAGATGGTGCCGATTTGAAAATACATTAAGGAGCTAAACCTTTGAATAAGCAAGGTTTAGCTCCTTAATGTTTAATCGTAGAAGTTCCAACTGAGACCGAATCGAACACTGGCTGGATTCATCGGATAGCCTGGTGCCCAGAAGTAACGCCCGTCAGACTGGTTGGCATGGTGGTACATGACATAGAAGCGGGTGCGCTTGAGGTCGAAGTTTGCATAGACTGAGATGAGGGGATAGTTTCCAATCTTTGTCTGCTTCAGCGAGTTCTGGTTCATGAACATGCCCATCACTGGCGAATAGTCTGGTGCATAGTATTCGGTGAAGTACTTCAGGTCTGCTCCAAACTCGGTCTTAAGGACTTTGGCGATGCTGAAGCGCAAGTAGAGGTTGGTGTAGAGAGACAGGGTAGGGAGTGGAAGTACATCTTTGTGTGTACAAGTCTGGTAGGTGATGTCGTTCTCCCAATTGAGAATGCCGAGTTTGAAGTTCTGGCGCAGATTGGCGCTGACAACTTGTATGTTCTCGCCGCATTGCATGGGCGATATGTTGTTAGTAATGATAGGGTTGTCCGTCTCACTGTTCAACATAATTCCAGTATTCTGGAAATAGGTGAAGTTCTTGATGTTTTCAACGCCTACAGTGATTTTTGTCTTAGTGTGAGGTATGGAGATAGTTCCTTCTATCTTTTGCCTGAGTTCTTTTTCTAGCTCAAGGTCCCACCATGCGTGTTTACTGTGATAGTTGCCAAAGTAAAAACTTGGGTTTAGATTCTTGATATAGGCATTCAAGGCTAATTGCGCTGTGTCGCCTAAAACGGGAATGTTGACTTCTGCTTGTCCATCTATTTCGAATTGCCCAATGTCGTTGCCTGCAATGGACATTTCTCCATCTAAGCTGTAGTTTACAGTATTGCCTTGAGAACGTATGATTTGTCCGCCGACTAGAACATTGTATTCATTGTAGTTCTTCTTGCCAATGATGCCTGTTGTGTTGGTATGGTAACCGCCATACTGTGCGGAGTCGGGCAGTGTGAAACGCTTGTATTCGTATCCGATGTAGGCATTGACCCCGAATATCGCCCACTTGTTGAATCCTTCGCATAGCGAGAGGCCAATGTGGCTTCGTACAGCTAAATTCTTGGTGCGATCTTGGGTGGTGTCGCCAGGCAGATAGGTGTAAGAATGGTAGTTCTCGCGTTCAGAATATGCTCGATAGTTACGTTTCATGTTCTGAAACTTGATGGTGTGGAATATCTTGCTGACGGGGACAAATACTTGTTGGGTTGTAGAATCTATGGTTTCTTCTCGGTAGAATCCAAAACTGTATTGATGGTTGAAGAAAGCAATGTCGTGTTCTTGCCGATTCCAAGTGCTGGAGAGCATCGTTGGGATGTCGTTTGATGTATAGTTTTTTGACATGGCTTCGGGGTTGGTAATATACCCTTCGTCTTCTATACCGCCATTCTCTGCATTCTTCATGAAGTTGTGCTGGTAGTAGAAGTGAAAGTTGTATTTGTCATTGATGTATGAAGCCCAAGCCGATGCGTTCATGAAGGAGGTGGATTGGCTGGCGTAGTAACCGCGTCCGTAGATGTAATCAAAGATTCCTCCGAAGTTGAACTTCTTCCCAACATTGTTGGTATAGGTTGCTTTCACATGGTCAGAACCTGTGTTCTTGGAACCGTTCCAATTGTAGGTGATATTCATGAACGGTGACTTTGTGTTGTAAAATCGGAACTGGTCTGTTTCAACGAAAAACATGTCGTAAGGATCGGTGAACATGAAGTCGGATGTAATAGGGCGTTCCATGAAGATGCGTGACATGCGGGGAGAACCGACATTGCCAAGGCTGTTGTAGTGACCTGTAATTCCTTCAGGCAAATCGGTGTTCATGAACATGTGATGTAGTGTGTCAACATCTGTTTCTGAGATGTTGCCATATTTCTCGTCGATGTTCCACGCACGTATGTCGTGGGGAACAATCTTCTTATCTTTCTCTGTGTCTTTATCATCTTCTGTGTTTTCAGTCTCTGCTTCAGGGCGTGGGTCCATGGATAGGTCGGAATTCGTTTCCAATTCGGAAATGATGCGCTGGGCATTTGACACGGAAGAGAATACAAGCAGCAATATGGATATGAGTAAAAGTCTTGATTTCATGATGTCTGTTCTTTTCATCGGGAAAAGAATATCAGTATTATTCATCTAAAACATGAAGCGGAGGTAGAATTCAACAAGCTTTAAAACGATAGCTCCGAATCCGAAGCTGAAGAATAGAACTTTCTGTTCGGGGAAAACAAAATAAATGATGATGGCAATGAGGAATCCAATCATGAAAGTCCAGTTTAGGACTTTGCGTGCAGTTGCTATGCCGCCCTGCTTTGCCTTACCTCTGTGCCATTTGGATGCCCTTCCTTTTCTGTCGTTTTCCACCGCTTCTGCGATGATTCTGTCAATGTCCTCTTTTTTCATGTTGAATGTGGGGTGTTGAAACAGACAGAGGAATTGGCTACATGTATAGGCCGATTCCTCTGTCTGTTCTTAAACAAAATCTTATTGATTTACAGCCTCTGAAATCTCTCTCTTCAGTTCTGCGACAAGGTCAATTGTCTTAACGCGGAATTTGCCAGGAATACGTCTGAGCTTACCTTTCTTATTGAGAGCTTCTTTGTCTGTAATCCAATCTTCAGCGGAAATGCGTACAAATTCTCCGGCTCCTTGGTCGACGTTGAAGGAAAGTGTGTGAAGATTGAATGCAATTTGACCGTCCTTTATGTCGAGATTAAGCAGATAGAATGCTTGGGTGAAGTTTTTTGCCAAAGGCTTGATTGAGAAGATTAGTTCTTCTGCGCCTTGGCACTGGATTGTTCCTTCTTGCTTATTGGCGCTCTTCACTTGTGCGAACTCGATGTTCTTGAAGAAGTCTGTGTCGGTATAGACTCCTCTCACGCTATTGGCCTCATAGCGGAAACTAGCCCATTGTGCAACCTTTGTATAAAGCTCTTCTTGGGTTTTCCCAGGGAAAGATATGATTTCCTTGAATACGACCTTTCCGTTCTCTTCAGGGATTGCTCCTGGGGCAGTGTACATGGCCATATCTTGTTCTGTTTTCTTAATGGATTTCTTTGCGATCAATCCTTCGCTTTGTGCATTTATGAGGAGTGGAAATGCAATGGTAAAGAGTGTGATGATGAACTTCTTCATACTATAGTTGTTTTGTTTGTTGGATATGAAATGATTTTGTTTGCAAAGTTAATGAAAAAAAACAAAATAGTGTTGTTTTCACAGATAATAACATAAGAAACCTGTGAAAAAGCACCAATATGACTGATGGTTAATGCTTGAACTTATTGGTATAAGGAAAGGGGGATGACGCTTTAACGTCATCCCCCTTTCCTTATATAAGACAACCCTTCTTGTGTTTAAGGTCGTTTATTGGGAATCCATTGTGGTATGAATGTCCTGTTGTTTCTGGTGGGCGCTGGCTGGAACTGATTCAAGGCTTCCATCTTGAATTTGTTGAGCGCCATTCGTACAGCAAACACTTTCTTCCAAGTCAGGACTGTGTGGAACTTCTTGTAATAAGTCTGTTCTATTTTAGCCATCTCCACATCGGTATTGAGAACTTTAGCGATAATTTTTTCGTATTCATCCTCATCCATCTTTGGATTTCTCCGAGCTTTGAACAGGGCTTCTCTTTGTTGTTTCTCTAAAGCAAATTGTTTGCCCAGCATTTCCACAAGCATAGGGAAGAATTTGGCTGATTCCGTTGGGGTCAATTTGGCTTCGCGAGTAACGAATTCATTCAGTTTCTTCATGTATAGCTCTGGTGTGAATGGCTTGCGTGAATCTTTGTTCTTCCAAGCGTTGTTAGGTGCCTGAGCATTCATGAAGAGGCAGATGAATAATGTAATAATGGCCAATATATATTTCTTCATAATCTTGTTGTATTGTGATGTGTCGACTTATTCTTCGAAGTTCTCTGCCAAATAGTAGTAAACATCTACATTGTTGGTCATTGTGTAGGTCATCAATGCTTCGTTGTAGTCGTTCTCCATCCATACGTCGGCAGTCTGTTCCTCGATATTGTTTGAAGAAGGCATTGGGATGAATTTCAAGGCAATGGTAGCGATGAGCACCAACGAAGCTGCGATGGATATGCTTCTTATCCACAAGTTGCGGCGCTTCTGATTGATGTTTATGACCTTTGTCTCTTTTACGACAGCTTCTTCTGGAATCTGTGCCATGATACGAGCTGTCAGATTATCGAAATATTCGTCAGAAACCTTAAATGGGTATCTGCCACATTCCTGATTCAATATTCGGTTCTCTTTTATACTCATATTATTTTTGTTTTTGATTATTAGTTAGACGTGTAATGTTTGTGAAGGTTTAACGGTTATGCGTTTTTTTTATTCTTTGGTTTTTATGAAGTTTGTTATTTTTTCTACTGCGATGTGGTACGATGCTTTTAGTGCTCCGATGCTGGTCCCCACAAGTTCTGAGATTTCCTCATATTTTTTATCTTCAAAATACTTTAGACAGAAAACTTGTCGTTGCTTTGTTGGCAATGTGGATACTGCTTGCATGAGAATCTCTTGGGTGGCATCTCCGTCAAAATAATCATCAGCAACAAAACTTGCTTGTTCTGTAAAGTCTTCATCGTCGATGGAGGACATTTGTTTTTTTTGTTTTAGGAATGTTATTGCCTCGTTATGAGCAATTCGGTATAGCCACGTGTACATGGCTGATTCTCCCTTGAATCTTTCTATTCCTTTCCATGCCTTGATGAATGTGTTTTGCAGCACATCATCTGTATCGTCATGATTTTGTAATATGTAATGTATCTGCCAATATAATTGTCGTGAATAGACATTAACAATCTCCTCGAAAGCTCGTCGTCTTGTCTGAGGATTTTGTAGTTTATTTAATATGTCTTGTTCATCTATCTTTGCCATTATACTCTTTCTGGTTGTTGGACAAGATTGGCAGTTAATAGTTTAATCTTGCAAAAATAAAAGTGAAAGTTCTATATCTTGTACGAGAAAAAACTTTCACTTTTGTTTTTTGTTCTTGTTTGTTTTATGGCAAGTATATTTTGCGTGTAAACTTGCCTATCTTTACAATGTAAAATCCTTTGTGTAAAGAGGCTAGCTCATAGGCTTTTGAATCGCTGTCTATGCGTTGTGTGTAGACTTTTTCTCCCGTGAGGCTAAATATTTCCAAAGTTATGCCTTCTGCGTTTTTAATCCGAATGGTGGATTTGCTGATGGCGAATTCTATCTGGTTCTGTTCCATTTCTGGTTGAGAAGGGTTGACTTGCGCCATGATGCCATTAGACATAGCCAGACAAGCAACAATTAGAAGGACTTTGAATATGTGAAACTGGCTTTTTACCATACTAAATGCAATTTATTGTGCAAATGTATGTTTTTTTTTTCAAATATCCAAATTTTTATTGATTCTTTCGTGTTAATAATAAAAATATATGGAGATGGCAACGCTTGACCATCTCCATATATTAATAATGTGTATTTAATAGAATCTTCTTTAGAAGAACTTGTAACGGCTGTCTTTCACGTTTGCCTTAAGGTAAAGCGTGTTAATGATTGCATTGGAAACATAGCGGTAGTTCTTCATGGCAGAAGAGTTCTGCTCTGATTTCGCGTCAAATTTCTCAGATGTTTTTTCCTTGTTTATTACTTGGAACATGTAAACACCGTTGTTACCTTTTACAGGACCAGCAAATGTTCCTTTTCCAGCTTTGGCAGCTGTGGCTCCAATAACAGGTTCTGAAGCTGCTGTAGCAGCAACAAAGGTTGGAGCGCCGAATGAAACGTGCTTCACTGTGTCAACGATGACATCTTTCAGCTTCTTTGCTTCTTCAAGGCTCTTCACGTTCTTTGCGGAGTCGTAAATCTTCTCGATTTTCTTTTCGTTCTTAATCTCTTCTGTGAGCGCTTCCTTCATCTTCTCAACAGAGCGGTAGCCTGGCTCATTGATGCCTGTGAGTGCTACGAGGAGAAGACGGTCGTTGTTGCCGCATTCATAGAGTTGAGATACGTCGCCAATTTCTGCTTCGTCAAAGACCCATTTCAGAACATCGCGGGTTGCGCGGATGTTTGCAATGTTATGAGCGTTGCTTGTGAGGTTGTTGATTGGGCGAACTGTGTAGCCGCTCTTTGCCGCATTGGCTTCAATCTGCTCCAGCGTTGTGTTCTCTGCGATGAAAGAAGAGAATTTGTTGTACTCCTTGCTGTATGTCTCATCAGAGAAGTTCAGTTCCTTGACAATCGCAGCTACATTGTATTTTGTAACAGGGTTAGCTGTTTCAAGAACCTGAAGGATGATTGTGTTGCCGTTTTCAAAATCCAGCACCTTTGTCTCACCAGCGTTCATGCTGTAGAGCGTGTTGATGAACAATGCGTTATCTGCATCGAGAGAAGCGTTCTGGAACTGGTCTGAAACAATCCATGCAGAATCACCTACTTGGTTGTATTTCTTAGCAATTTCTGCGAATTGTGCGCCGCTGTTCAGTGCAGCCATGATGCTGTCAGCCTTGATGGCAATGTCTGCAGCGTCTTTGCCAATCACGCCAATCTGGCGGAAAAGCACTGAGTCTGGCTGTGTAGCTTTGCCGAGCAACTTGTAAGTGTGGTAGGTGTTGGTCATCATGTCGAAAGCTACAGGCTTCACGCTTCCAACAGCTGTTGAATCCAGTGTGGCTGAAATCATTGCAGGGAATGCGTCTTTTGTCTTGTATACGTCAGAATAGGGGAGAAGAGAAGAGTTTTGACGTACAGCGTTGCCTGCTGCTGTGTTGTTGGCTGCTGCCGTCAACTGTGCTGCAGCTGCTGCCATTTCTTCTTCTGTTGCCTGCTTGTCTGTTACGTTAGCAACGACAGGAATATCGATGATTTTGATGTCACGAGTCTCAACGAACTGCTGGTATTGTTCTTTGTCCTCGTTGTACTTTGCATTGATGTCTGCATCAGATACAGTTACTTCGTCATCCTTGATTGAAGATGCAGGGATGGATGCAAGAAGAATGTCTGCTTCGTCAGCGCGCTCCTCAAAAGCCATCTTCGCCTCAACAGGGTTAGAGAGGAAGCTTTGTGAAAGGAGAGCTTGGTACTTCTGTGTGAGAAGCTGGTCGCGAATCTGACGTTGTGCGAACAGGTAGTAGCTGTAGATTTGCTCGTAAGTCTCTGGAATTTGTGTACCGGCGTCCTTCAATTTCTTGTACTCAGTCAAGAAGTTGCTGAGCATAGCGAAATCGTAGCGGTTTGTCTGCTGGTTCATGAAAATAGGAACTTGAAGCATCTGGCTATAGCCACTTCTTACAACATCGGAAACCTCCTCGTCAGATACGGCCAAGCCGAGTTCCTCGCATTGCTTCTGGATGAGCTGTGACTGGATGTAAGTCTGCCATGCTTCATCTTTAATGCGGTTCAGCTCGTCTTCGTTAAATGAACTTTTCTGCTGAACAATTTCGTAGTAAGTCTGGAAATCGTCAATCATTTTCTGGTATTCCTGGATTGACACAGATTTGCCGTTTACTTCTCCTATCTGCTGGCTTGAGTTCTGGAAAATGCTCTCAAGACCACGGAAGAGGTCTCCCGCAACGAAGAAGAAGAGCGCTACGGCAATGATTGTTACAAGGAGTACTCCCTTGCTTCTAATTTTTTGTAATGCTGCCATTTTTTTATTGTTTTTTATTATTAGTTTTTTTCGATATGAGTGTTTGTCATGTGCCGAGTTTCGTACTGTTTGTGCACGAATTCGCAAAATCATGCAAAATTACAAAAAAAAACTCACTTTGTCGTGATGTTCTGCAAGATTTTTTCACATTGTTTTCTTTTTGTATGTTTCAAGACAAGCTATTTCTTCTGTTGAGATGAGTTTTTGCCTCTATAGGAGATGAAAATGGCAGATTAAAATGAGCGTACCCCTCGGGTCCGATATGCCGTACCCCTCGGGTCCACCGTAACGGACCCGAGGGGTACGCTTAAATAATAAGAAAAAATGCACAAAAAACTTATGGGAGAATCTCCGATTTAAATGATTGGATAAATAAAAATAGATGCGCCCCACACCGATGAAGAGGTGTGGGGCGCATCTATTTTATGTTCAGCCTTGCAAGGTAATTACGATATGCCGTTAGTCTCTTCGTAGGCTGTCTTGGGGTGTTGTGTTAGCATGGCCGGGTTGTGCCGACAAGGCGCTTTTTTCGATAGGAAACTGCCCTTTTGATGCATGAATGACATAGTCGGTCATTTCTTCATTGCTGTTGAAATCGTATCCGGATAATTTATGATTTTCTCCGTCAATTTCCATGAATGCAGTGGAGTATATGCGATGAGCACGCTGGTCCCAAAAGAGCAGGGAGGTCTTGAACGTCTCGCCTTTCAGGTTTTTGACCATTACTCGTCCACGCAGTTCCCAAAGGTTCTTCTGATTGTAGAAATAGGCTGTGTCGCATGAGATGAAGGCATCGACGTTGTATGTTTCGTTGAAACGTTCAATGAAGAGACCTTTTTCGAATGACCAGTATTGAGGGTCTTTCTTGTCGTAGATGAACCATTCTTCTGCTATTATTTTATAGCGGATGATGCCAGAGTCGCTGATCAGTGTGCTGACCCCAATAGACTGGAGGGTGGGCAATGAATCACGCATTTCAATCTGTGGGCCGACAGCCTTATCGTCGTCGCTGCAGGATTGAAGGGATAATGTTGCAGCAGCCATGATGACTGCTGCAACGCTAAATATATGTGTGATTCTTTTCCTCATAGGTGGACTAACGGAGACGGAGTGTTGTTGTTTCGCCCGCTACGCTCACTTTCTGACCAGCTTTGATTCCTGCGAAGAATGCTTCAGACTTTGGATAATAGTAAGCTGAGTAAGTGGCAATCTGACGGTTAGCCTTCGCAGCAGATGCTGGGTCGACAGCTTTTGCCTTGTTGCAGTAGTCTGTAGCCAAGCAGTAGTAGTAGCTCTTCTGGAGGTGGTCTCCTGATGCTATGCGTGCGATGCAGCTTGCCTGAAGGAGATATGCATCGCCGTTAGAAGGATTGAATTGGAGCGACTTGCGACAATATTGGCGACTTTGGCTGACTTTTCCCTGCTTGAACATGAGTGCTGCTACGATGTAAGAGTATTTTGCTTTCTTTGCCTCGTCTGATTCCAGTTCGATAGCCTCGTCAAAGTACTTGATTGCGCCATCTACATCATCCTCTTTGAGCAATCTTGATGCCTTACCGATGGCTGCCTGTGGAGTCTTGTTGATTTGGTAAGCATAGTCAGCTGCTGTATAGTAGATGTTTGATTTGTCACATTCGAACTTGCTGAGGATGGCAAGTACAGCATTGAGGTACTGGAGGTTTGTCTTGTTTGCCTCTACCTGTGCAGAATAGATTCTTTCGAGTGCTTCGCAGTCAGCAGCGCCTGAAGATACGAACAAGTCATTAGCCTGAGTCTGTGTTGGCTGATAAGCTGTGATGATTTTTTCTGCTTCAGGATGAAGTTTGATTTGCTCTACCCATTTAGTTGAATCCTCTGATTCTGGGTCTGCTGGGATAGTCTCAGATGGATATTCCTTTGCTTGTTCAAGCAGCCTATCACAGATGTCGTTGGTGAGCATATAGTCTTGGATGAACTCCTGACGAATGTCGGTGTTTGCCTTGTTGGCCATGTAGCGACGGTATGAGCAGTCCATGAATGCGTAAAGCACAAATGCCTCTGTGTTTGGACCCATGTCGTTGATACCTTCCTTAAACATCTTATAGGCAGTCTCGCTGTCCATGGTTGGACAGAAATAGTAGTAGTCGTATGCCTTTCTGCAGATGATGTTACCCTTGGTAGATGTTGTTTTAGGAGTAGCGAATGAGTTGAGAGCATCAAGATTGGCGAGTCGCTTGTCATAGATGCTCATGAGCTTGTCGAAATATTCTTTTTTCTTGGCTGCATCAGTCTCTTTCTGAATCAGTGTCTCAAACATCCAAGCTCCGTCGGTGTATACGCGGATCATGGAGAGGGGAGCCTTCTCGAATACAAACTCCCATGGCTCGAGTGCTTCCAAATAGCTTTGTGACTTGAACGCTTCCTGGTAAAGGCTGAGGCTTCCAAGCACGTCGATAGAGTCTTGGCCATGACCGATTCGGTCGTAGATTGTTGTTCCTTGGAGATCCTGTGCAGAAGCAGCTGCAGAGGCTAAAGCCAAGGTGAAAGTAAAAAGGATTTTTTTCATAATTCTTTATTGTTTTGGATATTTGTTTTTGTTTGTTTGCAAAGATAGTAAATGATTATTACATTGTTTGTGTTTTTCCCCTTTTTCAGAAAGGTTTTCTCCCAAGTGAATAGGAAATCCCCTTTTTCTTGCTATAGCAGGGCTTTTATTTTGTTTTATTGTACTTTCCATTTGTCGAACCAACGCTCGCTGAATGTAACGCCAATGCAGAATCTAAGGTAGTTCTCTTTGAGAACGCTTTGTCTTAGAGTTGCAGCGTTTAGATATGGGATATTGGTGTGAACCCATTGTACGGAAAGGTTGATTCTTGGGATGTTGTACCAGATGTTTTTATTTGCGACAGGTAATGTGATACCAGCTGAAACGCCAAATTCGTATGGTTTGTCTTTAATCGTGCCGGTTACGTCTGCATTAGCATAAGACTTTGAATAATATGCGCCGGCTTTATATGTGCATCTGTTGAAATAGCTTCCAAGTGACAATGGATTGGGAGTCCAGTCAAAACCAGCAGATAATTTTGTACGATCGTTCAGTTGCCCTTTTAATGCCTGATATGACTCAGAGGATGGGGTAGTAGAGGTGGATATGGCGGTTTGCTGATTGGGGAACTTGCATTCACTCCATTTCTGAAGTTCAAAGTCAACTCCAATGCGAAGACGGTCTGAACGATAATAAGTTATGCCCGCAGCAATAGCGTGTGGCAGTTGAAAGGCATTTCTGATAGTGTCAATAGATTCTGTTTCGATTGTGGCGCTGTTTAGGGTCTCTGTCTTTCGATAAGCATCGTTGTTGACATCGTGCCCTAAAGTGTATGTACCTCCAATAACGATTTTGTCCGTTTTATTGATTGGCTGAATGAACTGGAAGCCAGCTTGCAGGTTGTAAGTGCTGATTTCTGCAGAATATATACGAGCCATGCTAAACGCAGTAGATTCGCTGAACGACATGGTCATGTTATGTGTGTAATCTCCCCACAAGTAGCTTGCATTAAATCCTAAGGAAATAGGCATGAAAGGACGCCATCCCATACCTAAGATAACCTCCCTTAGACCTCCATCACCATTGAAGCTATAAGAGGAGGTTATGTTTTCTGTTCCAGACAGAGCCTCGCTTGATGAGGTGAAGTTGTATTTAATGTTTGTAATGGGCATGATACCCAAGGCTATACCCCAGTTCTTCGTGGCACGGAACTGGAAAGCGAAATAGTCAAAACTTGTGTTGCGTATGTTCTGCTGTAAATCTCCCATCTTGTAGTTTCCGTTCTGGAGAGAAAGTCCTAGGTCGAATAGGGCGGTTAGAGAGTCAGCGTCTGAGTAGGATGCAGGGTTCGCTAAATTGATTTGCTGCCCATTGCGAAAGCCTTGAGCCACCCCGCCCATACCTTTGTTAAAGCCCATTGCACGTTCTGATTGGATGCCGAAGCCATAGCGTGAATACGGAGTATTGATACCGTTCTGAGCATGAATGGCTGTAACGAATGTCAATGCAATGATGGCGAAAGAAAATTTCTTCATTATGATATTTAATATGTATAATCTTGAATTTTATGCAAAATTAAGCCTTTTTTGCTAAGTCGTCAAACTTTATGTTATTTAAGCGAGTTAAAAAAACTGAAAGTTTCATGAAATATGACTTTTTTTATTTTATGTCAGTCTTTTGCTGCTTTATGAACCGGCTTGCGTGATTTTCCACGACCTTTGGGAGCGCTAGACGCTTTTTTGCTGTGGGAAGAAGGTCTTCTGTTCCGCTTACCGTGGTATCTGCGCTTTGAAGAACCTGAAGATGAAGGCATTTGTGGCTTTTCCCCACAATCTTCGGGCAGGTCTGGCTTTTCAATCTCTTTTTCTATAAGTTTCTCTATTTTAAGAAGGTGCTGCCAGTCACGTGGAGTAACAAGTGTTACAGCTTGTCCTTCCCTGTTCGCGCGTGCTGTTCGTCCGATTCGATGAACATAGTCTTCTGGGTCTCGAGGCACATCATAATTGATGACAAGCTGGATGTCGTCAATGTCTATGCCTCGACTGACAATGTCTGTGGCAATGAGTATGCTGATGCGGCGATTCTTAAAGCCCAGCATAATCTCATCACGTTCTTTCTGCTCGAGGTCGCTATGCATGGCACCCACATTAAACCCTTTTCGTTTAAGTGCAAGGCTTAGCTCTTTGACTTTCATCTTGGAGGAAGCAAAAAGAATGACACGGTCTAACGAATCATCGCTTAATACTTTTTCTGCAATCCTGTCTTTCATCCCCTCATAGCATAAAAATGCTGTTTGCTGTATCTTTTCCGCTGGTTTTGAAACGGCGATTTTGACTTCAACGGGATTGTGGAGTATGTTCTGGGCTAACTTTTGTATGTTTTCAGGCATGGTGGCAGAAAACATGATGGTCTGCCTCTCGTCAGAGAGGTAGCTGGCGATTTTCATGATGTCGTCATAGAACCCCATGTCGAGCATACGGTCAGCTTCGTCGAGAATGAAGAAAGAAGTCTTCTTCAGGTCGATATGACCTCCATTCAGATGACTGATGAGGCGTCCCGGGGTGGCGATGATGATGTCGGCTCCTAACTCTAATCCCTTGCGTTCCTGTTCGAAACGAATACCGTCATTGCCGCCATATACGGCAACAGAGGAAACACCATCCAGATAATAGGCAAATCCTTCTACTTGCTGGTCTATTTGCTGTGCAAGCTCTCTTGTGGGAGACATGATGATGCAATTGACAGAGTCTTTGGGGTAATTGCCGTGGCTCAGTTCGTCCAGCACGGGAAGCAGATAGGCCGCGGTTTTTCCCGTTCCTGTCTGCGCAATTCCCATCAGGTCATGTCCTTCCAGGATTTTTGGAATAGCTTGTTCTTGTATGGGCGTACACTTTTCGAAGTTCATGGCGTCAAGAGCGTCAAGAAGTTCATCAGATATGTCAAGTTCGTCGAAATACACGTTGTTTGTTATATATTAGTGAATAGAAATTTATCTTGGTGCTTTCTTATAGTAGTAGAGTGCAACAAGGGAGAAAACGACATTGGGAATCCAGACCGCAATGAGGGCGGGGAAGTTTGCGTTGATAGCCAAACTTGCCACCACTGTCTGGAACATGATATATGTTAGAATGAGCGCGAGTCCAATACCCAAAGCGATGCCCATGCCGTTTTTCCTCTTGCGAGCAGATATAGAAACGCCGATGATGGTAAGGATGAACGTGGCGAACGAAGTAGCGCCGCGCTTCCAGTATTCCACTTCGAATTTCTGTATATTGGCAAAGCCCCTTTCCTTTTGCCTGTCGATGTACGTCTTCAGTTCGGGCGTGGTCAATGTCATTTCCATGTCGCGTGAAGCCAGCAAGTCCTGTGGCATGATCTTGATAATCGTGTCCAATTTGCTTCCGCTTTGTATCACCTCTCGTCTTCCCTGCAAGTCTCTTGTCTGATAGTTGGTTATAATCCAGTGATAGGGTTCGTATGAAAGTGTATCGTACTGTATCGTCATGGCTTGCAGATGCTTGACAAGTTTTTTATCTTCAAATTTGTCAAGCGTGAACTCGAATCCTATCTTATGGTTTTCTTCATACCGTCCGAAATAGGCGATGACGCCGCTATCCACTTCAAGTTGCACGTTTGTGCTTAGGTCTTGTCGCCCTCTGTTTTTATATCTGTTTTCAAATTTCACTCGTTTTACGTTTCCCCTCGGAATGATGTAAGAGCCGAGACCGTAGTTGAGCAATGCGATGATCGCTGCAGAAATCATGTATGGGCGCATGAGCCGGCTAAAGCTTGTGCCTGTGGATAGCATGGCTATGATTTCTGAGTTGTCAGCCAATTTTGTTGTGAAGAAAATGACGGCGATGAAGACAAATAGCTGGCTGAACAGGTTTGAGTAGAAGGGGATGAAGTTCAGATAATAGTCAAACAGAATCTCTTCTATTGGCGCATCATATCGTAAAAACTTGTCGATGTTCTCGTTGAAGTCGAATACGACGGCGATACTGATAATGAGCACAATGGAGAAGAAATAAGTGCCTAAGAATTTGCCGATGATGTAACGGTCAAGCCTTGAAAGGAACGAATGCTCGGACAGCCATTTGAAAACAGACAAATTCTTTGCCGAATGCAGCAGACCGACGAAGCCCGAAGGTCGTCTTGCGCCCTTCGTGCCATTTGCACTATTGTTTCCGTTCTGCTTTTTGTTTGTCTTTTCGTGTCCCGATGTGTCCAAAGCTGGTCCTTTTTTATAAAAATGTATTGATAATCGTCGTAGCGGTAAGCCTTCCCTATATTCTTCTTCCCAATTCTTCTACCATCCGGCTTTTCCACACGCTGAAATCTCCTGCAATGATGTGCTGACGTGCTTCCCCTGCAAGCCATAGGTAAAAAGCGAGGTTGTGTATGGAAGCAATCTGCATTGCCAATAGTTCTTGTGCTTTGAACAAGTGATGCACATAGGCCTTGGTGTATGCAGTGTCAACGTAAGAAGCGCCCTCAGCATCCAGCGGCGAGAAATCCATCTCCCATTTCTTGTTGCGGAGGTTGATGGTGCCGTGCTTTGTGAAGATTTGGGCGTTTCTGCCATTTCGTGTAGGCATAACGCAGTCGAACATGTCAACCCCTCTTTCTATACACTCCAACAGGTTTATTGGAGTGCCGACGCCCATGAGGTATCTGGGCTTGTCCGTAGGCAGTATGGCATTGACTACTTCCACCATCTCATACATGACATCCGTAGGCTCGCCGACAGCCAGACCTCCAATCGCATTGCCATCAGCATCTTTCGAGGCAATGTTTTCTGCCGCACGCTGCCGCAGGTCCTTATAAGTGCATCCTTGCACGATAGGGAACAGGCTTTGCTGGTACCCATACTTGGGTTCTGTCTCATTGAATCGTTTGATGCAGCGGTCAAGCCATCGTTCAGTCAGTTCCAAAGATTTCTTTGCATAGTTGTAGTCGCTCGTCCCTGGAGGACATTCATCAAAAGCCATGATGATGTCAGCTCCAATCGTGCGCTCAATGTCCATCACTTTCTCTGGGGTGAAGAAATGCTTGCTGCCGTCGATGTGGCTGCGGAACTCCACTCCCTCCTCCTTGATTTTGCGGATGCCAGCCAAAGAGAAGACCTGAAAGCCTCCGCTGTCAGTCAGCATGGGGCGGTCAAATCCGTTGAACTTGTGCAGTCCTCCAGCTGCTTCTATCACTTCAAGTCCTGGGCGCAGGTAGAGATGATAGGTGTTGCCAAGAATAATCTGTGCCTTGATGTCATCAGTCAGCTCATGCAGATGCACGGCTTTCACAGATGCCTGAGTGCCCACGGGCATGAAGATCGGAGTTTTGATGTCTCCGTGGTCCGTGTGGATTAATCCGGCACGTGCATTGGTCTTGGAGTCTTTATGTTCTACTTGAAATGTCATGAATGAATGTAATGTTGTTGATGATGCCGAAGCGTGCAGGTGCGTGCGTCTCTTGAATCGCAGCACGTTATAGCAGCGCGAAATCGAGTACGTCCTTCACGTTCTCCACATAGTGGAAATTCACTCCCTTCACATACTTCTCAGGGATGTCCTCGATGTTCTTCCTGTTCTCCTTGCAGATGATGATGTCTGTGATGCCAGCCCGTTTGGCAGCAAGTATTTTCTCCTTGATGCCTCCCACGGGCAGAACCTTGCCTCGCAGGGTAATCTCACCTGTCATTGCAATGTTCTTGCGCACTTTGCGCTTTGTGATGGCGCTGGCGAGTGACGTGGCGATGGTGATGCCTGCCGATGGACCGTCCTTTGGGGTTGCTCCTTCTGGCACGTGAATGTGGATGTTGTGGTTCTCGAAGAAGTCAGAACTGAAGCCAAGCTCATCGCAATGCTCCTTCATGTATTGCAAAGCAATCGTGGCAGATTCCTTCATCACGTCTCCCAGGTTGCCCGTCAATCCAAGTTTCCCGCCTTTCCCGTTGTCGATAGATGTTTCTATGAAGAGAATCTCTCCGCCAACGCTTGTCCACGCCAATCCTGTAACGACGCCATAATAGTCGTTCCCCTGGTATTTGTCGCGGCTGTAAGGCTCGGTTCCCAAATGCTCCTTGATGTCGTCCACGTTCAAGCTCTTTTCTGGAAGAACGCCTTCTTTAGCGTACTTCAGCGTGACTTTGCGGAGCACCTTGTTGATTTTTTTGTTGAGGTCACGAACGCCAGACTCTCGGGTGTAATCCTCGATAATCTTCTCAATCGCCGCTTTTGACAGCTTCACGCCGCTGTCTTTCATGCCGAGATTGTCAAGCTCTTGTGGCACGAGATGCCTCTTGGCTATTTCCACCTTCTCCTCTGTCAGATAGCCGCTCACTTCAATCAGCTCCATGCGGTCGAGCAGTGGGGCGGGTATCGTGTTGATATTGTTTGCCGTTGCAATGAACATGACTTTTGACAAGTCGTAGTCGGCATCCAGATAGTTGTCGTGAAAGGCGAAGTTCTGTTCCGGGTCAAGCACTTCGAGCAGCGCAGAAGCAGGGTCTCCATGGTTCGTGTTTTGTGTCACCTTGTCAATCTCGTCAAGGATGAACACGGGATTGCTGCTGCCCGCCTTCTTGATGTTCTTGATGATTTGTCCAGCCATGGCGCCGACATACGTCTTGCGGTGTCCGCGGATTTCAGCCTCGTCGTGCAGGCCTCCCAGCGACATCCTCACATATTTGCGCTTCATCGCCTTCGCAATGCTCTTGCCCAAAGACGTCTTTCCCACTCCTGGAGGACCGTAGAGGCAGATGATGGGGCTCTTGAAGTCGCCGCGCATTTTCAGTACGGCCAGATGCTCGATGATGCGTTCCTTCACCTTCTCCATGCCGTAATGGTCCTTGTCAAGTACCTTTTCGGCATTGCTCAGGTTCAGGTTGTCCTTCGTGTATTCGCCCCAAGGCAGCTCAAGCAGAGTTTGCAGATAAGTATATTCTACTTGGTAGTCAGGAGAGTGGCTGCTTAGTCTTGACAGCTTCTCCAGCGAGCTGTTGAAGAGCTTTGCGGTCTGCTCGTTCCATTTCTTCTTGCTTCCGGCCTCCTTCATCCTTCCAATGTCGTCAGCGCCTCGCTCTCCCAATTCTTCCTGTATGTTCTCAATCTCCTGGCGGAGGAAGTATTCCCTTTGCTGTTTGTCCAAATCCTCGCGGGTGCGCATCTGGATGTCCATCTTCAGCGTCACATACTGGTGCTCACGCTGCAAGATGCCCAGCAGGCGGTATGCCCTGTCGAACAGGTGCGATTCTTCCAGCAGGACAATTCTTTCCTTATTGGCAATGTTTAAGTTTGAGCAGATGAAGTTGATGGTGGCGTTGCGGTCGGTAATGTTGTTGAGCGCAAATGCAGAGCCAATCGTTTGCTCGTTGGTCTTCATCAGCTTGATGGCCGTTTCGCGGCAAGCGTCAACCACCGCCATGTATTCGCGGTCGTGGCGTGCAGGCGCTTCTTCGGGGAAGTTCTCAACACGCCCGACATTGTATGTTCCGTTCGAGCTAAGCTCAAGCAGGCGCACGCGGTGGTATCCTTGCAGAATAGCTGTTTGACTTCCGTCTGGCAGCTTAATGATTTTCTGGACCTTTCCAACCACACCGGTGTGGTACAGCTGGTCAAATCCTGGCTCATCTGTTGTGTCGTTTATCTGGCTGCATACGGCAATGGGCCAATCCTCCTTCTGTGCTTCTTTCAGCAGCTTCAGCGAAGAAGCCCTGCCGATGGAGATGGGGACAATCGTGTCAGGAAACAGCATAATGCCTCTCAACGGAAGCACAGGTATGAATTTCTCTGTCGTGATTTCCTGCTCTATGTTTCCTCTGATTACGTTGTCTATGCTGGTGATGAAGCTGATTTTGCCTTCCACTTGCCCGTCTTCTATAATGTCTTCTAACGTTATATCTTTCATCAGTGCTTTATCTGTTTATCATTTCTGTACAAAACGAGTGCAAAGTTACGAAAAAACTTTCATATTACATTATTTAAAATGTGAAACATTATGAAACTATCCGAAAGAAGAGGGAGGAACTGACGATAAAACAGAGAGATGCGGTTTTGACACGAGGCGCGGAAAAAAGCCGTGAAATAGAATAATGGTCAAGAAAAACCATGAAAACCCGTAATAGTGTAAGTTTTTTGTGTGGATTTTCTTACATTTTGCAATTATTTTGTAGGCGAAATTGCTTTTAATTGAAAATAAATTGTAACTTTGCAGCCGCTTTGGGCGAGTCCCCAAAACGCTCGATGCGCCTTACGGCTGTTGTTGGGCTGTTGACGAAGGGGTGCTGTTTGGAGACCTGCAATCCGAAGCGGACAAAATAAGGGTAAAATACAATTGTTATGAGTAAATTGATAAAGGTTGAGGGCTATAGGCAGTTGCTCGACCCGATACAGACGGAGCAAGGCATTAAGCAGATTAAGGACTTCTTCCAGGCCAATTTGTCAACCGCTCTTCGTCTTCGCCGCGTCACAGCCCCTCTGTTTGTGTTGCGCGGACTTGGAATCAACGATGATCTGAATGGGGTGGAGCGCCCTGTGTCGTTCCCCATCATGGACATGGGCGACCAAGTGGCTGAAGTGGTGCATTCGCTGGCAAAATGGAAGAGGCTGATGCTGGCAGAATACGGCATCCAGCCGGGGTACGGACTCTATACCGACATGAACGCTATCCGTGGTGATGAAGAGCTTGACAACACGCATTCCCTCTATGTTGACCAGTGGGACTGGTGCCGCACCATTCGCAAGGAAGACAGGAACGTGGCTTTCCTCAAGAAAATCGTATCAGACATTTATGCAGCCATCATAAGAACAGAATACCTGGTTTGTGAGTCTTATCCGCAAATCAAGCCCTTCCTGCCAGAGGATATTCATTTCATCCATGCGGAAGAGCTCTTGCAGATGTATCCCGACCTCACTCCCAAGCAGCGCGAGGATGCTGTGGCAAAGAAGTACGGAGCCGTATTCATCATGGGCATCGGGTGCAAGCTCTCCAATGGCGAGAAGCATGACGGCCGCGCCCCCGACTACGATGACTGGAGCACTCCCAATGCCGACGGATTCTACGGATTGAATGGCGACATCCTCATCTGGTATCCGGTGCTTGGACGCAGCATCGAACTCAGTTCCATGGGCATCCGAGTGGACAAGGAAGCGCTGCTTCGCCAACTTGAACTAGAAAATAAGATGGAACGTCTTAACCTCTACTTCCATAAGAAGTTAATGAATGATGAAATGCCACTCTCTATAGGTGGCGGAATAGGTCAGAGCCGTCTTTGCATGGTGCTCCTCCACAAGGCCCATGTAGGCGAGATACAAGCCTCCATTTGGCCTGATGAGATGCGCAAGGAATGTGCCGAGGCAGGTATGCCGCTCATCTGAAAAAGGAAAGAAAAAAGCATGAAGGGCAGAAAGCAAATCCGCTTTTTGCCCTTCATTTTTTGTTGCGCTTATTATGTGCTTTTTAGGTGGACCCCTCGGGTCCGCCATACCGTACCCCTCGGGTCCACCTCATCGGACCCGAGGGGTACGGTTTTCGAGGGTTGCAAAATCTTGTTCTGAAAAAGGTTCGTTTTGGGAGTGAAAAATGCAGTTGGGCGGGTCTGGCGTCTTTTTATATAGATGTATGAAAAACATTGGCCGTTCTTTTCGTTCAACCGAAAAAATCTGTTATCTTTGCAAAAGAAAGAAATTGTAAAACACAAGAGAATATGTCAAACAAACAACAACGTGAAGAACTGCATCGCACCATTTGGGGCATGGCAGATGAATTGAGGGGGCAGGCCGGCGGATGGGAATTCAAGGCATACGTGCTGGGCACTCTGTTCTACCGATTCATTTCGGAGAACTTGACCGACTACATTAACAAGTTGCAGCAGGAGGCTGGGGTAGAAGGGTTTAACTATGCCGATATGAGTGATGAGGATGCCGAGGTGGCACGCGAACAGATGGTGGCAGAACGCGGTTTCTTCATTCTGCCCTCACAGCTCTTCCAGAATGTGTGCAAGCGTTGCGAGCAGGACGAGAACCTGAACATGACGCTGGCAAAGGTGTTCAAGGCTATCGAGGGGTCTGCCATCGGCACGGCGTCGGAAGATGACATGAAGGGGCTCTTCAGCGACTTCAACGTAGATAGCATGTTTTTGGGCGGCGATGTGAAGACGCGCAACAGGAACATGGCGAAGGTGCTCCTGAAGATTCGCGACATGAATCTGGGCGAGGACTTTCTGGACAACAAGATCGATGCCTTCGGCGATGCCTATGAGTTCTTGATGACCATGTATGCCAGTGGTGCAGGCAAGTCGGGCGGCGAGTTCTTCACCCCTCAGGAAGTGAGTGAACTCTTGGCGCGTCTGGCTGCTGCCGATGGCCATGAGATTCGTTCGGTCTATGACCCTGCATGTGGCAGTGGCTCGTTGTTGCTCAAGTTCTCCAAGACCATCGGACGGGACAACCCCAACCTGATGTACTACGGGCAGGAAATCAACCCCACCACCTACAACCTGTGCCGCATCAACATGTTCCTGCACAACATCAACTACGACAAGTTCGACATCCAGTTGGGTGACACGTTGGTTCATCCCCAGCATCGTCAGTTGGAACCCTTCGATGCCATCGTCAGCAATCCGCCTTACAGCATCGAATGGGAAGGCTCGAAGAACCCGCTCCTCATCAACGACGACCGCTTTTCTGGTCCGGGGGTGCTGGCACCCGACAAGACAGCCGACCTCGCTTTCACGCTCCACATGCTGGCATCGCTCAGCGAGAGCGGCACGGCAGCCATCGTCGAGTTCCCTGGTGTGCTCTATCGTGGCGGCAAGGAGAAGAGCATCCGTCAGTGGCTGATAGAGAACAACCGCATCGACACCATCATCCAGTTGCCCGCCAACCTCTTCTTCGGCGTGGGCATCGCCACCTGCATCATCGTGTTGCGCAAGGGCATGCGTCCCGACAACAAGGTGCTCTTCATCGATGCCTCGCGCGAGTTTGTGAAGTCGGGCAACAAGAACCGTCTCACCACGGAGAACCAAGACCACATTTTCAATGTCTTTGCAGAACGTAAGGAAGAGCAATACTTCTCCTGCTTGGTGCCCAACAGCGACATTTTGGCGAATGATGCCAACCTCAGCGTTTCCTCCTATGTGGAGCAGGAAGACACCCGTGAGGTGATAGACATCAAGGCGGTCAATGCCAAGTTGACGGAACTGATTGCAGAAGGTGAAGAGTTGAACAGGAAGATTGAAACGATTATCAAGGAATTAGGAGCATGAAGGAGAAGAACATAACAGCATTGCTTGCAGCACTTCGTGAGCAGAAAGAGATGGGACTGAAAGGTGGTATCTATCACAAAACGCAGATAGACCTGACCTATAACTCGAACCATATCGAGGGAAGTCGCTTGACGCACGACCAGACACGTTACATCTTTGAGACGAACACCATTGGTGTGACTGCTGACGAAACGGTGAACGTGAATGATATCGTAGAGACAGTGAATCACTTCCGCTGTATCGACTTGGTGATAGACAAGGTAGAAGAGCCGCTTTCGGAAGAATTGGTGAAGACGCTGCATGGCATCTTGAAATCAGGCACGTCCGACAGTCGGAAGGATTGGTTTGCCGTTGGCGACTACAAGCGTCTGCCTAACGAGGTGGGTGGTGAGGAGACCTGTGAACCAGAACGAGTGCATGACAGCATGCAACGATTGATAGCGGATTACAACGCCAAAGAGCCCCATACGCTGGAGCACATCCTCGACTTTCATGCTCGTTTTGAAAAGATACACCCTTTCCAGGATGGTAATGGTCGTGTGGGACGTCTTGTCATGTTCAAGGAGTGCTTGCGCAGTGGCATCGTTCCTTTCATCATCACCGACGAACTGAAAATGTTCTATTACCGAGGTTTGCGTGAGTGGGGCCATGCCGATGGTTATCTGACTGACACTTGCCTTGCGGCACAAGACCAGTATAAGGCTGTACTCGATTATTTTAGAATCAACTATTAATTTGGATTGAAGCGTATGGTAGAGTGGAAGAAATTGGGAGAGGTATAATATGGAAGCAGTATTTGATTACATAAAAGAAAACATTCTGGCAATCATTGCCATCATCATTTCACTTATCGCTCTATATCAAAATAATAGAAGCGACAAGGCGAACATCAAGCGTGAAATTAGGAAGAAAGAGGCTGAATTAAAAACTCTTTCTTCTATGCACCATTTTGTTGACGGCTCTTCAATGGGTAATACGATGATTAGAAAGCAAGTGTTACAAAATGAAATTGAACAATTAAAAAATATGTTGTAATATGGTGGAGTGGAAGAAATTGGGAGAGATTTGTTCTTTTTTCAGGGGGCGTTCCCTTTCTAAAAAGGATATAGGGGAAGGTAACCACCAGATTCTCCTATATGGTGAATTATACACAACTTATGGCGATTATATAACTCATATTAAATCAAAAACATCTTTTGAAAAAGCTATAGTTGCCACAAAACTCAAATATAATGACCTTGTTTTACCAGTTTCGAGTACCACAAAAGAGGCTCAAATTGGTAAAGTTTCTGTTATTAAAACCAAATCTGATGTATATCTGGGAAGTGATGCCATATTACTGAGAGATACATTTAATCCAGCCTATTTGATGTATTATCTAAACTCCACGCTTTTCGAAAAAAGCAAAATGGAATGTGTACATGGAACAACAATAATGCATTTGTCACCCACTGAATTGGCTCAAAAAGAGATTCCCATCCCCTCCCTTTCCGAGCAATCTCGTATTGTTTCCATTCTTGATACCTTCACCTCTTCCATTTCCAATCTGAAACAGCAAATTGAGGAGAGAAGAAAACAATTTGAGTATGAGAGAGAGATGTTGTTTACTGAATTTACAAAGACTAAGACAATTGGTGAATTGACAAAAGTTTTTTCATGCCCTCGTGTGTATAAAGACCAATGGAAAGACTCTGGAATTCCTTTTTGGAGATCAAGTGATGTAATGTCATATTATAACAAGGTTCAGAATCCAAGAGGGAAGGTATATATATCTGAATCACTTTACAAAGATCTCTCAAAGAAAACTGAAAAAATAGAAAAGGGCGACATCTTGGTAACAGGAGGTGGAACTATAGGGATACCGTATCTTAAAAAGGATAATACTCCTCTATTTGTTAAAGACGCAGATTTAATCTGCATAAAGAAAAGCGAAAGTATTATACCGTCCTACTTATATCATTTCTTTTTCTCTACAGGTTTTCAATTGTATTTAAAAAAGATAACCCATGATGCAACAATTGCTCATTACACTATTGGGCAAATAATAGATACACCTGTTCCCATCCCATCCCTTACCGAGCAATCCCGCATTGTTTCTATCCTTGACACCTTTGAGCAATCCATTTCCAACTTGGAGGAGCAACTGGCGATGAGGGAAAAGCAATATGAGTATTATAGAAATCAGTTGTTGACGTTTGAGGGGGAGGAAGAGAGAGGAAAGACTTGAAGGGGAAAAGAGAAACTTGGGAGGGATAGGCAGTCTTAGGCAA
>JAUMXY010000025.1:0-37798 GCA_030528885.1 Bacteroidales bacterium
TGTTGCTCAGGAACTTATAAATAAAGTTAAATTATAGTGTTGCGGAATTAAGGTATATATGTATTTTTATAAAAGTTATATGAAAATTATTTTTCGTATATATTTTCGAGGGGGTGCATTTTGCGAATATGAAAGTTGAGAGTTGAAATATACGAGTGAGCGAGTGAGAGGTTTAACTTTTTGTAAAAACAGCCGCAGACTTGCATCTTAAAGGAATAGTGAAATAGATGTAGTTTCGTTGGCTATGTTGGAAGCCGAAGGCTGACAACTGACTACTGTCAACAGACAACGGTTATTTAATTGATGACCTTAGCTGAAAGTTGTCAACAGACAACAGACAACGGACAACAATTGGCTAATTGATGCCCTTGCGCTGGCGCTTTGAGGGCGGGTTGAAAGGAAATTTTAAGGAAATACAAAGTAAATTATTAAAATTGAAATAACCTTAGTTATACTGTTTTCCTTGCGCTACGCTTTGAGGATAGATTGGAAAGGGAATATTGAGTAAATTAAAAGGACATTACCTTGATTAGTTTGGATGAAGTGGGATTGGTGGTCACACTATTGAACCGAAATATGAGAGGTATGACCACCGCACCCTGTTTTTTAATTGACAACAGAAAACGGACAACAGACAACAGTTTGCTAATTGATAATTGTTTTCTCACGTAACACGGATTTCTCTTGTCACAAGTGCCTCGTTGGGCTTAAGAGAGAGTTGAGACCCTCATGTGGGGTTATGCTGTTTCCGTTAGCTGGAAGAGTTCCATGAGGTAGTGGTCTTCTTCGGTCATGGTGTTGTCTTGCCATGTGGACATGAGGTGGTCGATGGCAGGGAGCAGGTCCTCGTCTAGGGTCTCTTGGTAGAGGTGGACGAGGAGGTGGGTTTTGTAATTTATTATTGACAACGGACAACGGACGACAGTTTGGTGCTTCGAGGGAGTCTGCGGCTTCAGCCAATTGGGGCAGGAGGTCGTAGGTCATGTCGGCGGCACGAGTGAAGAGGTCGTGATTGCGGTAGCCTATCTGGAGGAGGACGAAGATGGTGAGCAGGATTTCTGCTTTTTCTTCGAGGGGGAGGGCTCCTCCTTGGGTGTCAAGGCGCAGGAAGAGGGTCTTGACGGTATGTTGTGCCTCGTGCCACCGGGATTGATAATCCTGGATGCTGTGGTCTCCGAGGGTGTCGAGGAGAAGCAATTGGCGGTAGGCTTGGAGGCGAAGGGAGGTCATTGGGGAATTGACAATTAACTTAAGTTAGACAACGGACAACAGACAACGGACAGCAGTTTGTCTAATTGAAAATTGAAAGTTGATAGTTGAAAATTGACAATGCGGTTATCGGATTGATGCCCTTGCGCTGGCGCTTTGAGGGCGAGGTGGAAAGGAAATCCTAAGTAAATTGAAGGAAATTACTTTATTTGAGAATTATTCGAGGAACTTGAGGTGGGAGGAGGGGACGTAGGCGAGGGCTACGGCGGCTACTCCTTCAAGTTGGATGACGACGTGGCGGTTTTTCTTGACGCGTTTGACAGTGCCTTCGATGCCTGCGAAGTCTCCTTCAGTGATGATGACGCGTCTGCCTACTTTGTGGGCTACATCGGAGTAGTCGAGGAACATGACGCGGTTGTCGGTGATGGAGGCGACGCGTATGAAATTCTCCATTTCCCGTTCGGGTATATGGATGATTTGTGGTCGGATGGATGGGTCAAGGGGACGTGTCATCATGTATCGCAACGGGCTGAAGTCGTCTTCGGTCATCTTCAGACTTGTGAGTGTGTCGCGTGTGGAATGGACAAAGAGCAGGTTGTGAATGGCTGGCACTTGTTCAAAGTGGCGATGGCCGTTGCGCTCTACCAGTTTGGTCTTGATGGGAAGGAATGTTTTGATGTTGAGCTGGTCGAGACTGGCTTTCACTTTCAGTTCGCGGTTGTAGGTGACACGCATGGGAAACCAGTGCAGTTCGTTGCGGTTATCGCTCATCGATGAAGACAATAGGAGGGGGACACCCCCTGTAGGGCAGGGCGGCAGAAGAATGCTACCATAAAATGGTTACGAATCATTTTCCTTACTGATGTCCAATAACGTCAATGACTGGTGTTGTCTTGTTGAAATAGACGCTATTGCGAACTGTCCTGCAGGAACTGGAGAGAACGAAAAAAGCGTGAGTCTGCTTCTTGCCTGCTCAACATTTAGGTCGTAGGAAACCTTCCTTAAAAACAGACAGAATTGACGCTCACGCCGTTGGTATATACTGCACCCGTAAAGTGTGCCTGAGGACGAAGGGTCCTCTGCACACTAACGGGTTTGTTATAATATACCTACCCGCAGCATCCACTTCTGCAATGTTTTAGTTAAGGTCGTTTGAATTTCCTACGTTCAAATGTTCAAAAACAATGCATAGCGAGACGCTATTCCAATAAGTTGGCCCACACCTTCCTCTCTTTATGAGAGTTTACGGCGTTAGCTATCGCAAAGGTAATATGTTTTTTTGAATGGGCAAAGGAAAAAAGTGAAAAAATGATAATTATTTTATTCCTTGGTCATCTACGGGATATGGATGGCAAGGAATATTTCACCTATGAAACGGGGGCATTTTTCATGTGCTGACAGGGCATTCCTTGCTGGTGTTACACATTGTATTATATATAGTGCGAAGGTTGGTGCTTGCTATGTTGCAGGGTTAGTTGCGGATACTGAATTCGCATCCGCAGTATAGCTGGTTGTAGAAGGAGTACTCTTTGAGGAGTTGGTTGCGGCGGTCTTGCAGTCCTCCTTTGCGCCAGTTCTGTGCCCAGAAAAGGGTGGAAGGTACTGCGGCTTGGGCTTGAAGGCCTGTAGTGGTGATTTGTTCTATGCTTTTCCAGCGTGAAGATGCTAGGGTGGTGGTGAAGTAGGTGATGCCGAGTGCTTGTGCCTGAAGGGCTGTCGCTGTGAGGCGTATACGGAAGCATTGCTGGCAGCGGGAGCCTCGTTCTGGCTCTTGCTCAAGTCCGCGTATGGCTTGCAGCCATGCCTCATGGTCGTAGTCGCCGTCTATCCAAGGGATTCCGAGACTTTCGGCATGACGCTTGCTCTCGTTCTTTCGGATTTCGTACTCTTCGTATGGAAAGATGTTGGGATTGAAGTAGAATATGGTGGGACGGATGTTGTGCTGAAGCATCCATTCGACAATGGCTGACGAGCAAGGGGCACAACAAGCATGCAGCAGCACTTGGCTGATGCCTTCAGGAATCTCTATGTCGTTCTTTTTCTTCATGTGACAGCTTTTCGTGCTGCAAAGATACGCTTTTTCGTGGATAATGTGTAACTTTGTTGCGTGAAATTGACAACGGTCAACAGTCAACAGACAACAGACGACGGACAACAGACGATAGATAATGGGAAAGTTATGAGATTTATTGGTTTTATCAAAAACTGGATGTTGCCGATAGCTATGCTGGCAGGTGTGGCTTCTTATTATATATATGTGAATATCCCTGCATTGGATGGGACGCATCAAGTGGTTGGGCGGCTGATTGGCTATGTGCAGCCTGCATTGCTGTTTTGTATGCTGTTTGTGAGCTTTTGTCGGATGAGTGTCAGGGAACTGAAACCACGCGCTTGGATGCTGAAGTTGCTGGCCATTCAGGTGGTGGCGTTTGTGGCGCTGGGGTTACTGATTGTGTGGATGCCTGATGTGGGAAGTCGTGTGGTGATTGAGAGTGCGATGGTTTGCATGATTTGCCCGACGGCAACGGCTGCTGCTGTGGTGACATCGAAATTGCGTGGCAATTCGAATGTGGTGGTCAGCTACACGTGTCTCATCAATTTGGCTGTGTCGCTGCTGGTGCCTGCAATGGTGCCGTTTTTGCATGAAGGCAGCATGCCCGGCATGACTTTTGAACTATCTTTTCTTATCATTCTTGCCAAAGTGTTTCCTTTGCTGATTCTTCCATTGGTGGCTGCCTGGTTTGTGCGTCACCTGTTTCCTGTATTCCATGCTTTCATCTTGCGTCAAACAGACTTGGCGTTCCATCTGTGGGCTGTGTCGCTGGCATTGGCAATCGGCATGTCTGTGAAGGCGTTGGAGCATAGCGAAGAGAGTGTGGAGAACATGGTGGGCATTGCTGTGGTGTCGCTCGTGTGCTGCTTAGCTCAGTTTGGATTAGGTCGCCTGATTGGGCGAAAGCATGGCGAAGCTGTGGCTGGTACGCAGAGCCTTGGACAGAAGAACACGGTATTTGCCATTTGGATGGGTTATACATTCCTGAACCCTGTTACGGCTCTTGCTGGCGGGTTCTATTCTATCTGGCATAATGTGGTGAACTCTTGGCAGTTGTGGAGGGAGAGGAAGAGAATGGAGGATGGCAAAGGGGATGCTGCATGAGAAATGGCAGAAGAACCTCTAAAACGATATAGGGTGTATCGAAATTACGATGAAGGGCATAACGAAATTACGATGTGCCCTGCATCGATTCAGAGGTGATGGAGGGAGTGTTGCGATGGCATCGCAATATGTAAAAATGAGGAAAAGTAAACGCAGATTATTTGCGTTCGAAGAGTCGCCGGATGAGGTCTGAACGCCCCATCTGTCGAAGCAGCCGAAGGATGTTCTGCTTTTCAGAAGGCTTGTACCAGAAGAAGAATTGGCGCTGGGCGAGCTTTTCTTTTTGTGTCTTGGCCGACCAAACGGGCTGGAGCGTGTAGGGATGCAAGCCTGTGTACCATGCTTCGGTTGATACGGTCATGGGAGTAGGTGTGAAGTCCTGCACTTGTTCAAGCTGGAAGTTGAGGTCTTTGGTGATGGCTGCCAGCTCTGCCATATCTTCGGCTGTACATCCAGGGTGAGAACTGATGAAGTAGGGGATAATCTGCTGGCGAAGATTTTTGCGACGGTTGATGTCATCAAAAATGCGCTTGAAGTCGTAGAAGAGCTTGAAAGATGGCTTGCGCATGAGGTCGAGTACACGGTCGGAAGTATGCTCTGGTGCCACTTTCAGACGACCGCTGACGTGCTTGGTGATGAGTTCCTCTGTGTATTGTCGATTGACACGATTGGTGTGTTCATCGCCTGTGTCGTGGAGCAGGAGGTCGTAGCGGACGCCTGAGCCAATGAAACTCTTCTTGATGCCAGGCAACGCATCGACAGCATGGTAGATGTCGAGCAACTGAGAGTGGTCGGTGTTGAGATTCTTGCACACTTGAGGATGGATGCACGAAGGGCGCTTGCACTTGTGGCAAAGGTCGAGGTTCTTTCCGTGCATGGCATACATGTTTGCAGAAGGTCCGCCAAGGTCGCTCAGATGGCCTTTGAAATCAGGAAGTTGAGTGATGGCTTTCACTTCTTTGATGATGCTTTCCTTGCTGCGTGAAGTGATGAACTTGCCTTGATGGGCAGAAATGGTGCAGAAGGCGCAGCCGCCAAAACATCCACGATGGAGGCATACGGAGAATCTTATCATCTCGTAGGCAGGGATGCGCTTGCCCTTGTATTTAGGATGTGGCAGATGCGTATAGGGCAGGTCGAAAGAGTGGTCGAGTTCGTCTTGGCTGAGCGGCTGATAAGGCGGATTGACCACGGCATAACGTCCATCTACTTCCTGGATGATGCGTTGTGCTTCATATTTGTTGGATTCCTCCTCAATGTGACGGAAGTTTTCGGCTTGTGCTTTTTTGTTGTGAAGGCATTCTTCGTGGCTATGCAAGAGAATGTCGTCAGGACGGATTCCGTTGGGAATTTCGTTCTTCATCAAGAGGGAAACGGTTTGTTTTTGAGGATATCTCGACATGAGGTTACTGAACATCTTCACGTCAATCTCGCAGTCTTGCTCCATCAGCAATTGTGCTAAGGAAATGATAGGCTTTTCTCCCATTCCGTAGATGAGGAGGTCGGCGCCAGACGGGTGAAGAATTGTGGGCATGAGACGGTCTTGCCAGTAGTCGTAATGGGTGAGACGTCGCAAACTTGCCTCGATGCCGCCAATAACGACAGGCACATCTGGGAAAAGCTCTTTTAGGATGCGTGTATAGACGATAGTCGGATATTCTGGGCGAAGGTCGTGGCGGCCATCGGGAGAATAGGCATCTTCAGAACGGAGACGTTTGTTGGCTGTGTATTTGTTTACCATCGAATCCATGGCACCAGGGGCAATTCCAAAGAAGAGGCGAGGACGTCCCAGTTTCTTGAAGTCGCGATAGTCGCCATGCCAGTCGGGCTGGGGAACGATAGCCACTTTCAGTCCTTCTGCTTCGAGAATGCGACCAATGACTGCTGCTGCAAAAGATGGATGGTCAACGTAGGCGTCGGCAGAGAAGAGGATGACATCGAGGGTGTCCCAATTGAGACGTTCGAGTTCTTTTTTTGTAGTGGGTAGAAAGTGCATAACGATGGTTGTTGTGATGATGGCGATTCAATCCTGATGATGGATGTTTATTCTAAGAATGTGATGAACGCCTGGGTCAGCGCGTTGAGTTTCTGGCGTTCTGTGATGCTTTCGAGAGGGAAGCCAAGTCGCACAAAGCGTTGTGGCTGTGCGATGGCGGCATAGGTGCCGTCAGCATAGGTGAGTATGGCAAAGGCTTCGCCTGCAGGAGTCAGTACAGATGGTGCAGGCACGCAGTAGCTCTCAGGGTTCATTTCTCGATAAATATTGAAAGTGAGGCCGCATCCAGACAGGGTGCTGATGGATTTCTGTTTCACTTGTGAAGTAACGTTTCCACCTATGTCAGAACATCCTGCATTGGCTGCGCTGATGAGCAGTTTCCCTCCATTGTCATAGTATTGGCTGATGAGGGCATTGGTCTGGCTGCTGAATTGTTTCTGTGTGCCGTAGATGATGTCGGCAATAGGATAGTCGGAGAGTGATACTTTCCCTTCGATAAGTGCCTTTTCGCTGCATGAGGTGAAAGAGTGCTTTTTGCCCATCATTATAGCTCGTCCATGTATGGCTGTGTAGTCGAACGTGTTGCCCATCATGGTTTGCCCTTCCCATTCTGTGCCGCTGGCTCCCAATCCGTCACTTGCTTCGCTGCCAGCTTTTGAGCGGTCGAAGCTGAGTTGTGCGCCACAGAATCCGGTGTAGGCTCCGTAAGGTACTCCTGGGTCTGCATCGATGTCGAATCCTGCTTCCGTTTCTGTGTCAATGACCTGTGGTCCTTCCAATCTGGTAAAGGCGTTGACTACGAGCACAGTCCCTTGGTTCTTTGATGCGATTCCACATGAGAGCACTTCTGAAGGAAAACTTTCGCCACCTTCGTTTACTGCTGTGATTTTGAAGGAGTAAACTTCATCGTTGAAAAGCTCTACCGTATGGCTCGTTCCTTTGACGATGGTACCATTGTCAAAGTCCTGATACCCGTGTCGGGTGTATACGATATACTCTTTGGCTTTTGCTGTTGGTTCGAGTGGGTCATCCACAGCCGACCATGTAAGCGTGGCTGTCTTTTTCTTCTCGTTCAGGGTGATGGCGAAGTTATCGACAGGCAAGGGCTGTATGACATAGTCTCGCTTGTAGAGCGTGGCGATGTATTTGACGATGGTCTTGTAAATGGAGCGCGACATGTCGAACTTGAAGTGTGGGTCGTAGGCGCGCTTCATGTCTGCGAAGTTCTGGTGTGACAGCATCTCAAGGATGCAGGTTGGCGTCAGTGGTTCCCTTGCCTCTCCGTAGTTTCTGTTCCAGAGCTGTCGCACTTTCCAGTTGTATTTCTTCAGGTCGGTTGTGAAGTTGGTCAAGAACATGCTGGCGAGGTCGCGCGATACATGCCTGTCCATTCCCGCTCCCGTCTTGCCGTTGTTGTGCTCGGTCATGTAGATGCCTAATGTTCCTACCAGCTCATCGCCCTCCTTTACGCCTGCATCGGTGTGGAACGCTACCGTCAGGTCGAGCGGCACTCCCAGTCCCTCCTTCCTGTCAGGATTGTAGATGGAACGTCCTGACAGATGGTTGATGGCAGCCGAACGTGCACTGATGTCGTTGTTGTAATCGTTTCGTCCGAAAGCCTCAGAATGAATTCGGTAGGGGAATCCCATCCACTGGATGCTGTACTTGGCTGCTTCTGCCCACCGTGGCAGCCCTGATGGCTTGATGTCCTGCGCATAGCTGACGGGGACGATGTTTCCCATGCCTCCGCCAAAACGCACGGCATCGGCTGTCACAATGCCCTTGTCGTCACTTTGGTTTGACAGCGCCACCATGCCGTAGTCGTGCTCGCCCTCGTCAAATTCGAAGGTTCCCAGATACACCCATGTGCCTCCGCCCATTTGTTGATTTACTCTGAATTCGGTCATTCCTCCCTTGTGGAACACCTTGTAGAGGGCATCGGTAGCTGAGTTCTCATACGATTGATAGGTCACATATACTGCATATTTCCCCTCCTTCGGAATGTTGGGAATCCATTGTGCAATACCTTCTTCTTTGGCTGCCGATACCGTTGGCACATAGCGTGCTGTTCCATCGCAGAAAGGCGAGTCGCACACTTCGTATATTTCTTTTTTGTAGGCAAAGCCCTCTTTGGGTGCAGTTTGCCATTTCAGGCTCTTTTGCTTTTTCCTGAAATATTCGATGTAGGTGCCGTTCTTGTTCGGCTGGTCGTTGTCTACAATGACCTCGTTTGGCTGGTAGTCCCTTTCGCGTGGCGTGAAGACCACTGCACCTGCGTTCTGCAGCATGGGAATGATGTAGGGGATGACGAACGTTTGCGAAAACAGGTCTTCCGTTGTGCCAAACAATTTGGGGCGTTGCCACATCCATTCTCCTTTCTCTTCCTTGTAATACCTTCCATGACTTTGCCACACGGCAATGTGGTTACCCTCCAGCCCCAGTGCAGCCGAGTAGGGTCGTGACAGGTTCGTCACCCATGGCTTTCCTCGGTAGGTGCGCTGCAGCACTCTCGATTCGTCCCTTCTCTGTTCTCTGAAATACATTGGCACCAAGTCTTCAATCTTCCTCCCATCCGTCTCAATCGTCAGGTCGTATCTCTTTTGTTTCCCCGACAAGAGCGTTTCCACCTGTGCGTAGATGCGCTCAACGACAGCAGGTGTGAAATGCTGCTCCTGGAAGCCGCCACCAAACACGACACGCACCGTTTCCTCCCTATCGTTGACGGAGCACGAAACCAGTGTCGATGGCTTAATGTTAGCATCCTCCCGAACATAATTCGCAGCCCATTCCTTCAGCTGTCTCTCTAAGCTCTGTGCCTGCATGGCGCAGGAAAACGCCAGCAATATGATGAGGAGTGTATTTTTCATTCCTTATAACTAATGTTTTTGAATCCTACAAGTTTGTCATATCTCAGTCCGAACGGGCGGTGATACACATAAACAGCATATTCGTTCTCTGTCTGGTGAAAGTCACCCTCACACTGCCGTGTCTCTCCCGTCTCTCCCTCGTCAGGCAGGAACATATACATATAATTATATGAACCTTGCTTCAGCGGCACTGCCAACTCATACTGATGGTCAATCAGATTGTACGTCATCTTGTATTCTTCCTCCATCCTGTTGTTTGTCAGGCTGCCAAACAGATACACCTCGCCCCCTGCCAATTGCGGCATCTGCAGCGTGAAATGTGTCACAAAGTAGTCGCTCTCCGTATCATTCTCCACATTGTCGCCATTCCTTATCAGGAAACGACCGTTCTGCTCCTCGTCATAGAGGTAGTTTATGCGCTGCTCGTCCACAAACAGCGTGGCGTGGTAGCAAGCATCGTCAAACTCCATGTGGTCAACTCGCAATGTCGGCACATACTCATCCAGAATCTCAAACTTTCGGTACTCATTGCCAGCGGGGAAGATGAGCGCGCGGTTGTGGTTAAAGATGAGCTTGTTAATCTGCATGAGTGATGGGCGCAAGTCCTCCACATGGCTATCCCATCGCCCATTCTGCATCACCACATACTTAAATTCGCTCACCGCATTGCTCACCTCGTAACCGCTGTAATTTACCGCGAAATTTACCTGCTGGTGTTGCGCATACGTGTCAATGTCTGTGTTGGCAGTCACTTCCACGTCTACTCCCACTTTAGGCTCAATTACCGAGAAGCATGCCTGTGCTACAGGCTCCTCCTTTCCGTCCTCGAAAATTTCAACTTTGTAGTTGCCTGATACCAATAGCTGTACCTCGCTGTTGGGCAATGTCAGCCTGTAGTGGCAATACTTCACCTCTGTGCCCAGCGCAGGCTCATAGTCGTCGATGCGCTGCTCGTCAAATCCTGTCATGTACTCGCTCCTCAGCAAGTCACTCTGCGTCCAGTCCGCATTGCAATGCGTAATGGTGTATATATACCTCTCGTACTCAGGCTGCAAGTCGTCAAAGCTGATGTCCACCCTGTGTCCGCCCCTCAGCAGCATCACGGGCGGTTCACCCCATGCGCCGTTCACCTTCACCTGTATCGTCTTGATGCGCGACGAGAAGCAGATGTTCTCCTGAGCCTGGCATACTCCCGCCCAAGACAATAAAAATATCAATATGAATAAGCTCTTTTTCATCGTTTCTCAAAATTCAGTTCAAAATTAGTAAAAAAAAGGATAAAAAAGAACAGGAAAAGGAGAAACTTGTAAAATATAAAGGAAGTTTAAGGAAAGGGGGAAGAGGGAAGGGGAGTTTGACTCAAAGTGCTTGGAATGGACAGGGAATAAAATGGTGGACCCGAGGGGTACGGTGGAGTGTACCCCTCGGGTCCGATGTGCCGTGCCCCTCGGGTACGATTATTTGTTGATGCTGGCTGTTGCCTTTCCGCGGATGTCGTTGACATTGGCACCTACATGGAAAGTATAGATGCCAGAGGTGAGTGCCCAGCTATGTTGGCTCTCGTCGAAATAGCGTAGTTCTTCTTTAGGAATAGTTACACACAGTGTTTCGCTTTCTCCCGGTTGCAACAGTTTGGTCTTTGCGAACCCCTTGAGTTCCTTGATTGGGCGTTCAAGGTCGCTTTTAGGAGCCTGTGCATAGATTTGCACAGCTTCCTTTCCTGCAACTTTTCCTGTATTGCTGACGGTGACAGTGACAGTGACCTCATTGCCTGATGCTGCAACGGTGGGCTGGCTGTAACTGAATGTGGTATAGCTGAGTCCGAAGCCAAAGGGGAACAGTGGCTTGACGTTGTTGGTGGAGAAATGGCGATAGCCAACAAAGACGTCTTCTTTGTAATAAACCTGCTTGTTTACGCCAGGATAGGCTTCTGCTCCGAACTTCACATAAGGGAAGTCCTCATATTTTGTGGCAAAAGTAATGGGCAACTTTCCACTTGGGCATACTTTTCCGCTCAGAACATTGACGAGTGCTGTTCCAGACTCGCTGCCGAGATACCAGCAGTGGGCGAGGGCTGACACCTGGTCGAGCCATGGCATGGCGTAGGGGTTGCCACCAAAGATGATGGCGATGGTGTTCTTCTGTATCTTGGCCAGTTCGCTGATTAACTCGTTCTGTCCGTATGAAAGGTCATAAGACTCTCTGTCGCCGTTTTCACAATCTTGGCGATGGTTTTTGTTCAATCCGCCGATAAACAGGATGAGGTCTGCATCTTTGGCTTTTGCCAGAGCTTCAGCCTTGAGCGCTTCCTGCTTCTTTGGGTCGATGGGGTCAACGCGGTCGTAGATTGCGCGTCCTGCATAGTAGCCTGGCACATATTCAATTTTGTCGCCATAGGCAGATTGAAGGGCTTCGAGCGGTGAAATGTCTTTGAGGGATTTCAGTTCTGAAGAGCCGCCTCCTTTGGTGAGTGAGCGGGTGGCATTGTCGCCCACTACCAGTATCTTTCTATACTTTGATGCATCGAGAGGCAGGATGCTCTTCTCGTTCTTCAGCAGCACGATGCCTTCTTCTGCAATCTGCCGGCATGTTTCGTAATGCGCTTCTGAGCATTGGCTGCCAATGACCTTGTTGGGATTCATAGCTGTACGGAATATGGTACGCAGCACTCGGCTTACCTTGTCGTCAAGCACAGACATGGGCACTTTGCCCTCGTTGATGAGCTTCTCGAAAGGCTTAGCCAAATAGTAATCATCGTAGCCGAATTCGCTTTCTTTCAGTTTTCCGTCGGTGTATGTGCCCATTTCGATGTCGAGGCCTCCTGTGGCTGCTTCCCAAGTGTTAGTGGTTCCTCCCCAGTCGCTGATGAGGGCGCCATCCCAATTCCAGTCTTTTTTCAGGATGTGATTCAAGAGCTCATTGTTGTGGCAGCAATGAACGCCCTTCCATAGGTTGTATGACCCCATGATAGTCCATACATTAGCTTTTTCTACGGCTCGTTTGAAGGGGGCCAGATAAATCTCGTGCAAGGCGCGTTCGGAGACATTGACGTTGACAGTGAAGCGGTCGATTTCCTGATCGTTCAGCACAAAGTGCTTCAGACAGCAGGCAACACCGTTTGCTTGCGCTGCCTTGATGTAGGGAACCAGCATTTCGCCAGCCAAGAATGGGTCTTCGCCCATATATTCAAAAGCACGTCCGTTGAGCGGTGTGCGTGCTATGTTTGCGCCAGGACCCAGCATGATGTCTTTGCCACGAAAAGCGAATTCCTCGCTGACGGCATCTCCGTAGGCTTCGGACAAATCCCTATTCCATGTAGAGGCAAGACAGGTGAGGGAGGGGAAGGCTACGATGGAGTCATTGGTCCATTTTGCTGGAGACCATGTGTTCCATTCCAATTCTTCGCGCACTCCGTGAGGACCATCGTCCATGTTGAGCTGGCGAATGCCGAGTCGTGGTACTCCTGCGCTTGTGAATTTACTCTGTGCATGGAGCATCTTTACTTTTTCATGTGTAGTCATGCGGCTAAGCGCATCTTTTACCCGCTCTTCGAGGGGAGCGTTTGGGTCGAGGTAAACCTGGGCGTTTACTGACATGGACATCAAGGCAATCAATGATGTCAGGAGATGTTTTTTGTTCATAAGCAGATTATAGATTAGTAGTGATTGATTTTCCGTTATAGGTGACGAGTGTCCCTTGCGGGTTGTCGAGATTTAGCGGTTGTGGCTTCTCTTTGGTGATGAAGATGATGTTGAAGCGGCGCTCTTTCAACATTCCTTTGAACGCTCCCTGTCGTGGCTCGATGGTGAGTGTTCTTGCTGTGTCATCGTAGCGAATGTTGATTGTGCTGTATTTCCCTTTCTCGTAGTTGTAGTTTGTGCCTTCATCTTCATATAGCTGAAAGTGCGCGTCATGTCCTGCATAGACGTATAGGTGGATGAGTTCGGCAGGTTTCTCATCGCTCCATTCCATTGTTGGCCCCAATGGAATGATGGAGCCTTCTGGTACAAAGACTGGTATGCGCTCGTATGGGGCGTCAACGATAAGTGTTTGTCCGCCAGTGATGTGGCGTCCTGTGTAAAGGTCGTACCAGTTGCGTTGCTGAGGGAAATAGACGCGTCGATTGCGTGCTTTGTATTCTCCTACAGGGCATGCCATGAGCGAGGGACCGAACATCCATTGGTCTTTGATGTCATAGACATTTGAATCTCCATTGAAGTCCATGACCAGTGCTCTCATCATGGTGTAGTCGTGCAGATGCACCCATCCTGTCATGGAATAGAGGTATGGCATGAGTCGGTAGCGCAGGTTGTGATACCAGACAATGCTTTTGTAGGCTGGGTGATTGTCGGGGGCAATGTTCCACACTTCGCGTAATGGCCATTGTCCATGAGCACGATACAATGGGATGAAGCATCCGAACTGGTTCCAGCGAGTTTGCAGTTCTCTCCATTCTTTCAGGTCTTCGTTCTCTTGTTTTGTCTGGTCGTATAATTGCTGTGCCCTTACATATCGGTTCTCGACACAGAATCCTCCGATGTCCATTCCCCAAAACGGCAGTCCCGAAAGGGAGTAGTTCATGCCAGCGGTCATTTGTGCTCTCATGTCTTCCCATCGTGTGCCGATGTCGCCGCTCCATGTAGCTGTAGAGTATCGTTGTTCGCCAGCAAATCCGCTGCGAGTGAGCAGGAATACTCGTTGGTTAGGATTGACGGCGCGTTGTCCGTTATAGATGGCGTCGGCATTGACGATGCTGTAGGCATTGAAGTATTCAGCAGATGTGCCCAAGGCTGTGGAACCGCATAAAGCTTTTCTGTACCACATCGGTGTACAGTCGCGCACGTTGGGTTCGCTGGCATCCATCCACCAAGCGTCGATGCCGTAATTGTATTTTGAATAAAGTTTGTCGTCCAGCTGTTTCCAGAACATTTCACGTGCTCCTGCATCGTAAGCATCGTAGAAAGAACCTACATAGCCAGGACCGACCCAGTCGTGAATGTCGTCTTTGACGGCCTGTTGATACATCCACCCTTTTGCGTCTAACTCTTTGTAATGCTCTGTGTTGCAGTAGAATTTAGGCCATACGCTAATCATGAATCGTCCGTTCATGCTGTGTATGGAGTCCATCATCAGCTGCGGGTCAGGATAGCGTTCTGCTTCAAAATCATGACTTCCCCATTGGTCTTCAGGCCAGTAGTTCCAGTCTTGTACAATATTGTCGACGGGGATATGTCGCTGGCGGAATTCGGCTAAAGTGCTTATGACCTCCTCGGCAGTCTTGTAGCGCTCTCTGCTTTGCCAGAACCCTAATGCCCATTTGGGGTAAACGGGGGCTTTTCCTGTCAGGGTGCGATAGCCGCTAATGACCTCGTCCATGTTGTTGCCGGCGATGAAATAATAGTCCATGTCGCGGTTCATCTCGCTCCAGATACTCAGTTTGTCTCGTTCTTCAGCAGTGCGTGGCTCGGCTGTACGCAGACCTAAATAGCTCACGCTGCCATCTGGCTTCCACTCGATGCGCAGCTGGGTCCTTTCTCCTTTAGTCAGCAGATGCTCGAATTTGTAAGCATTTGGATTCCATGCTGTTCTCCATCTTTCGGGCACTACTTCCTCTCCTCCAATGTACACTTTGACGTATCCAGCATAATAGAGTATGAATTGGTAGCTGTGTGTTTCTGGGGCTTCGATGAATCCCTCATACACAACGTTAGCCCCGTCCAGTCTAAATCCTTTGGGCAGATTCTGTATGCCTCCGTTGTCAGTTTTACCTATTGCCGATTTCTCTGGTAGGGCGTACTCGAAATAGAGCGAGTCTTCATGGCGTACCAGCGTGTTTCCTGTGCGGTCGGTGTATGTGCCTGTCAGGTGTCCAGCCTTTCCATCTTTATCGTAGAGGCGGAATGCCTGATGCAATTGCCTATAGTCGCTGGGACTTCCGAAGCGGCAATAGGAATAGCTGTCCCAGAGGATACCGAAGTTTCTGTTTGAGATGATGAAGGGAACTGACACCTTGGTGTTGTATTGGAACAGGTCTTCATTCTTTCCTTTCATGTTCAGCTCTTCGGACTGGTGCTGCCCCAATCCATAAAAGGCATCGCTGTGGGGAGCGGTGAAGGTTGTGTGCCAGGTCCATCCGTTGCGTTGCGCCTCGTTGGGTGTACCGCTGCCAATTTCTCTGTCTGCTACACGGTGGGGCGTGAATTGCTTCTGTTCTTCGTGCAGCAGTGTTTGTCCGTGTGCGTCGATGAAGGACAGCGTGCCGTCGTGCTTGCTGACTGTGGCTGTGACAGCCTTGGTGCGTATGCTGACGATCTGGTCGTTTTCTTCAACAGCAAAGCTGCTCTTAGCCTCCTGCGGTACTACCATCAGGCTGGGGAGCTTGACTGGAAGCTGTTCCTCGCAGGTTGCCTGCACGCGGATGATGCGGTCGTTTATTACTTGCAGTCGAATGACCTTCGCTTCTCCGCTGTCAGGGCGTATGGTGACGTGTCTGTTTGTCTTCTCTATGTTAGTGGCTGTGGCAGTGCTGGCTATCAGCATGAGCGCGGCGAGATGTATTTTTTTCATTATCAAGTTCTTTTGGCTAAAGGTTAAACACGTTGCGGATGATGCCCCAGAGCAGCGCTAGCACGAAAAAGGCTTGTAGGTAGAGGGGCTTTTGTATGATATGTATGAACCTGGTTCCTCGTCCTGATGGCTTGAGGCATTCGGCTATGAGCAACAGGGCAAGGTAGGGGAGGCTGCAAACGAAGAAAGCGTTGTGCTGAAAGGCTTGGCGCACCTCGCCGTGCAGCATAGCGTGGAGGGCGCGCTGTGTGCCGCAGACGGGACATTCCCATCCTGTGAGCATGTGCAGGGGACACTTGGGTATCCACTGGTGGCGAGCAGGGTCGATGACTGCATAAAAGAGCAGGACGGCAGCCGCTGCTGTGACTATCAGCAGGACGTAGGTGGTGGCTGAGGACTTTTGTGTCACGGCTTTTGTGGTCAGTTTTTGTTTGCTGACTGCAAAAATACTGTTTTTTTTTGTAACTTTGCATATGTTTTGTGTTTTTTGAGGTTATGTGGTTGTGTGGTTGTGCTTTGGGGGCGGTTGTACAAACTCATAAACTCAAGAACTCCCCCCTCTCGGGGGTGGTAAGGTCATCTGATAAATATCATTAGAACTATGCAGAAAATTATCGAGATAAGAGATGGAGTGGTGAGGCATCCGCAGTATAAGATGGCTGAACCCATCAACTTTGAACTGTTGGCTGGCGAACAGCTTGCGATAGTGGGTGACAACGGCAGTGGCAAGAGCAGGCTGGTGGATGTGCTGACGGGCAGATGCGCGCTGATGCCGATGAATGAGGTGAGGTATGACTTTACCCCGAGTACAGCCAAACTGGTGAGTGACAATGTGAAGTATCTGACGTTCAGAGACTCGTATGGCACAAGTGAGGGTGTGTATTACCATCAGCAGCGATGGAACCAGAATGACATAGAGGAGACGCCGCTGGTAAGAGACCTGTTGGCCGACGCGTTTCGTATGGCTGAGCAGGGAGTGGTGCGCCAGACTGTGTATGACAAGTTTCTTGTGAGGGACGAAACGCCCGAACAGGAAAAGGCGAGGCTGGCTGCCGAGGAGGCTGATAGGCAGAGAATGCGTCAGGAGCTGGAGCGAGTGAGGGAACGTTTGTATGAGATGTTCCATTTGGACGAGTTGCTGGACAAGCATGTGGTGTTGCTGAGCAGCGGAGAATTGAGGAAGTTCCAGCTGACCAAGACACTGATGACAAACCCGAGGGTGCTCATCATGGACAACCCGTTCATTGGGCTGGATGTGAAGGCAAGGGCACAGCTGGCAGAGTTTCTTGAACTGCTGACAAGCCAGACACAGGTGTCGGTCGTGCTGGTGCTGGCAAAGACAGATGACGTGCCTGACTTCATCACGCATGTGGTGCCCGTGAGAGAGTTGGCTGTGGGTCGCAAGATGACCTTGCGGGAGTTCAGAGAGACCATGGAACCTGTGCCGGCGCGAGTGCTTTCAATGCAGAAGGAGCAAGCGATACTGAACCTTGCCTGTGCAGATGCAGCTGAGCTAGATGCAGCCGTAGGCACAGAGCCTGTCATAGACTTCAGGAACGTGACCATTCGCTATGGCGAGCGCACGATATTGAAAGACCTGAACCTGACCGTGATGAATGGCGAGCATTGGGCATTGAGCGGCGAGAATGGTGCAGGCAAATCGACCTTACTCAGCATTGTCTGCGCCGACAATCCACAGAGTTATGCCAACGACATCGTGCTGTTCGGTCATCGGCGCGGCAAGGGTGAAAGCATCTGGGACATCAAGAAGCACATCGGGTACATCTCGCCCGAGATGCATCGCGCATATATGCGTGACGTACCCTCGATAGACATTGTGGGCAGCGGCTTGAGCGACGTGTCAGGACTGTACAGGAAGGTGTCGCCCGAGCAGCGGAGCGCGTGCCTCTTCTGGATGGACATATTTGGTGTGGGGCAGTATGCCGATACTCCCTTCCTGAAGCTGAGCAGCGGCGAGCAACGACTGGTACTGCTCGCCAGGGCATTTGTGAAAGACCCCTCACTGCTCATCCTCGACGAGCCGCTGCATGGGCTCGACCTGAAGAACAGGCGGCTGGTGAAGGATGTGATAGAGGTTTTTTGCCAACGGCGGAACAAGACCCTGCTGATGGTGACACACTACCGCGAGGAATTTCCCCGCAACATAGACCATGAGATATATTTAAGGAAACAGATATGAAGATAATGTATTTTCACGGATTTGGCTCGTCTCACGCCAGCGGCACGGTGGAGATATTACGGCGTGAGCTTGCCAACGATGAGATTGTAGCTCCCGACATCCCTGTCGACCCAGTAGAGGCTTTGCCCTATCTGACAGCACTGTGCCAGACCGAAAACCCCGACCTCATCGTTGGCACCAGCATGGGCGGCATGTATGCACAGCAGATGCGAGCCTACCGGCGCGTGTTGGTTAATCCTGCTTTCACCATGTCCACCATGTCGAAAGGACTCAAAACAGGCGAGCACAAATTCTTCAACGGCAGATATGATGGCGCAAAGACCTTCAAGATTACCCGCGACATCATCCAGCACCACAACCAGATGGAGCGTCAGCAGTTTAAGAACATCACTGCCGAACAGAAAGCGACGTGCTGGTGCCTGGTGGGACTGCACGACGACGTAGTGACCAATGCTGAAGCACTCTTCAAGAAGAATTATCTGGCAGACCATCTGATGCGCTTTGATGGCGAGCATCAGCTGAACGAGAAAGTCATCAAGAAAGTGCTGATTCCACTGATAGAGCAGTTGAGATGAGTTGTATGGTTTTGACAATTCACAAAAGTACAAGAATCGGCTCAAACGTGCAAGCGTTTGAACCGATTTATTTGATAATTAGACCGATTAGGGTATTGTCAAACTAAAAATTGTATCTGTTGTCACTTTTGAAAGTGAAAAGCGAATATTAATCAATAAGTGAATATCTTTCATCGGGAATGTTATTCCTTTGCCTTTTCTTCTCTTGTTTTGAACTCTTCTTCTTTGAAGGTCTGGGAATAGTCTATTAGAAGATTTTCTTCAGTGAAGAGATCGTAATAGTCATTATAGGTTTTCATCTTTCCTATGTATTCGGGCAATTCCTCTCCTATTGTGTTAAATTGTGTTCGTAGTTTTTCGACATACAGCAGTATGGATTCTTGTAAATTCTGCTCTCTTAAACTGACTGTGTAGTTTTCCCCCTTTTGTTCGTCCTGCTCTTGCTTTTCTTGAGGGAACTTCGAGAATGAAGACTCGACATTGTGGATGAAGTTTTCGAGCAAGATTTCTTTTGTCTTAGTTCTATTACCCATCACAATACTGGTTCTCAAGCGTTGTAGAGTGTTCTCTGCCGTATTATTATCATGCTCATGGAAATAGTCTTTTTTCAAAGCCCTAATGTCATTTGTCATTCCCCAAAGCTTGAAGAATAGAATGATCTCCAAGATGCCCCATGCAATCATAATCACATACATGAGTATGAGCCATCCAGGCATTTCAAACGAAGATGATGAATACCCATAAGCAAAACTGTTTAGTGCAATTGTGGCTAATGACGTGAAAACAATAAATCTTTTCATACAGCAAAGTATTTGAAAGTTAAACAATAATATACAAAAAAGGCACAGACTTTCGCCATACGCTTCACGGTTCACCACAAACCACAACTATATACGGGAAATCTGCGCCCATTATGGGGCAGCTCCTATAATAGTTGTTGCTCTTTGGTTCAGGGTGGTGATTGTGAAGCTATAGAGCAATATGTCTTGCACTCTTTTGCAGAATGCAGTGGCAAAATTATGGAAAAGATTTGGTATAAACGAAGAAAAAGAGAAAAATGTGGGTTTGTGACGCTTCTTTCTAAAAAGGTTTTAACATTATCTTGAATTTGATGGGTTCAAACACAGGCATCATCAATTGTATCTGTGTTGAAGAAGCACATCGGAAACTTCCCAGATGACAAGAAAGGAGTATTCTAAAACGTCAGTTCAATCTAAAGATTCTGCCTCGTAGAGGTACTACACAAAAACATGTTTTTTGTTATATCGAACTCGCCTTTCCAAACGTTCACGACACTTGTCAGACACTGCCTCTTCAGCACGGAGGCACAGGGCATTTTCACCTTGTGCCTCTTTTCTTTTTGAGGAGGGCTTGGCAAGTGGCTGCAAACGCACACCGCGCAGACAAGGTTTCAGACACCGTGCGCATAATAACACGAACACCCTGTGCCTATTATTTCCGACACGGGCGGCATGTATGAGTATCAACGCTTTAGATTTTTGAAGGGGCAAGGGCACAAAAAGCGTACCCGAGGGATGCACCATCGTTTCCATTGTCCTTTTCTCTGTGATAAGTTTTTCCTTTGTCTGTTGTTCCGTGGCTTTTATTTCACATGTGATGTTTGAGTATAATACAGAATATTTGTAAAATGTCATGAAAAAGGGATGCTGAACCTAAGTGGAACAGCATCCCTTTGAATGGATTGATATGTAAGTTTCTTTATTCTGCTGAGTAGTCAATCTTGCTCATGCGTACGTAGGTAGCGTAGCGGTGCTGTGCTGCCTTCTTAGCCGCATCGAAGAGCTCCTGAGCGTCTGTTGGGCATACCTTCTTGAGTGAGAGGTAACGAACCTCGCCGTCGAGGAATGCCTGGAAGTTGTCCCAGTTTGGAGCCTTTGAGTCGAGCTGGAATGGGTTTTGGCCCTGTTCAGCAAGACGTGGGTCGAAGCGCCAGAGGTGCCAGTAACCGCACTCAACAGCCTTAGCCTCTTCTGCTTGACTCTTGCCCATGCCGCCCTTAGCCTTGAGGCCGTGGTTGATACATGGAGCGTAAGCGATGACGAGTGATGGGCCTGGGTATGCTTCTGCCTCACGGATTGCCTTGAGGCACTGTGCGTTGTCTGCGCCCATAGCTACCTGTGCTACGTAAACATAGCCGTAGGTTGACTGCATGAGGCCGAGGTCCTTCTTGGTGATGCGCTTACCGCCTGCAGCGAACTGTGCGATAGCACCGATTGGAGTAGCCTTTGAAGATTGACCGCCTGTGTTAGAATAAACCTCTGTGTCGATAACGAAGATGTTGATGTCCTCGCCAGATGCCAGTGCGTGGTCAAGACCGCCGTAGCCGATATCGTAAGAAGCACCGTCACCACCGATAATCCACTGTGAACGCTTTACGAGGTAGTGAGAGAGTTCAGAGAGCTGCTTGCATACAGGACAGCCAGCATTGCGACCTGCCTCGATGGCTGGAGCGAGCTTAGCTGCTGCTGCCTTAGAAGCGTCTGCGTTGTCCTTGCCTGCAATCCACTCTTCTGCTGCTGCCTTGAACTCTGCTGGAGTGCCTTCCTGTGCGCAAGCCTCGTTGAGGAGCGCTACGATGCGTGCGCGCATCTTCTTGTTGGCGATTGCCATACCAAGACCGTATTCGCAGAAGTCTTCGAAGAGTGAGTTAGACCATGCTGGACCCTGACCCTTTGCGTTCTTAGTGTATGGAGTGGATGGGATGGAACCAGAGTAGATGGAAGAGCAACCTGTAGCGTTAGCCACCATCTGACGCTCACCGAAGAGTTGAGAAATCAACTTCACGTAAGGAGTTTCACCGCAACCAGAGCATGCGCCTGAGAACTCGAAGAGTGGAGTGGCGAACTGGCTCACACGTGGGTTGGCCTTGTAGTCGATGAGGTCTTGCTTGCTGGCCACGTTCTTCACGCAGTAGTCCCAGTTCTTGGCCTCCTGCTTCATGTCTTCGGTGTCGGGGTTCTTGCTAAAGCAAGCGCCCCTTTGAACCGAGCGGCACGGATCCATCGTAAGAATTCATATCAAGTTAAGTAAATCTTCATCTCTGGAAACCTTCTTATTCATTTCATCCTCATATTTTTCTTTAATTGCTAATAATTTTTTGAATGCTTCATATATATCTTTTTCCAAGTTACTATTTTTCAATGCTTCAATAATTTGTTTGTTATTTGCTAACGAACAATATTTGAAATCTGATTCTTTTTCTGTCTCCATTGTAACAAATGGCTCAATAGTATCATAATAGTTTCCAGAAAGAAACATGAATGGATTTATAAAGTCTGTATCCAAATTCACGAATCTCATAATTGATAGAAATTCAGAACCCGTGTATCTGATGCCATTTATTTTATCATTCCTCTGAATTAGTGACATATTAAACATGTCAATAACATTACTCAAAATAGAAGCCTTTTTCCCTAAATTGCTTTTCTTCTTTGATAACATTTCTTCTAGTTTTGTTAATTTAGGAATAAGAAAATATTTATCGAAACAATGTTTATCCATTTCACGGCATAATGACCAGAAATTATCATCATCAGATCTTCTCACTTTTGATAGTTTGTCACCATAAATTACCTTAGATTTTATCTCTTCAGAAAGAGAACTAATTAAATATGCCGCAAAATATTCTTGCATTGAGCGATGAGGAAATGTATATTCTTGTCCATCTAATAAAAGTATTGATATCGAAACGGAGAAATCATATATTAGATCGACAATCTCATAATTAGTTTTGGTTTTTTCCTTAATTGTATTAAATGTTTGTTGCAAATATCGGTCGTCAAACACATATTTATAACTAAAGTAACTTAAATAAGAAAACCATTTTAATATACTTTGATAATCATCTTTTTCTAGTTTACATTTCCTGTCGTGTATATATCCACCGCTTTTGCTTTTAACATCATGTTTTGAATACAAGGTGTCAAAAACATTAAAATAGAAATCACTTCTTTTTGAAGGTATTTCGGGATTCATTCTATATGTTAACATAAACATTGATAGTAAAAGTGGATTTTTAAGATAGCCAATAAAAGACTTATTCCGTTCACTATAAATGGATGATAGCATTTTTTTTGCAATTTGTTTGCAATCATCTGTATCATCACTCATCAAAGAGGTGTGCATTTCGACAAATTTTTTTATTTCATTGTCACTAAGATCACACATATGATAGGTTTTAAATCTACTTAAGACTTCTGCATTAGATCCAGGTCTTGCTGTAAGTAAGTAGAAATTGTTGTAATATCTATCAACAAATTCTTCTATTTCTGATGTTCTCTTCTCTTTCGTTTCCAAAGACAATTCATCATATCCATCCAGCAAAAAGATAAAGTCACCTTGTTCTAAAAAACGTTGGAGAATAATGTCATTTTTTGCTAAATTCATATTAAAGACAAACTTGGAAACGTAATTAGCAAAAGAACCAGAATAATTATTTAGTTTCCTCAGTTCTATGATTATAGGAATCATTCCCCCATTTTTTAAGCTTGACAGAAAGCAATGCTTTAACAGCATAGTCTTCCCCGATCCAGCATGCCCTTGAATCGTTATATAATTAGAACTTTTAAATAAAAGTGAAATTGGTTCTGGAACAGATATTCGTTTTCGTTTTTGACCGTATGGCGCATATGATATACTTAAAGGGAAATATATGGTTTCAAAATCGACTGGATTCTCATTAAAAAGAAAAGTCTTGACATTCTTTATTTTGTTTTGCCAATTTATTGTATACACATTTAACCCTTTATCAAGGAGCTGGTTAATTTCATCTGTTTGGTTAGAAACAATTTGATTAATCTTATCTTTAAAGACAGAAATAATACTTAACAATTCTGTAGTCATAGTTGCATAATTAAAACGGTAAATCGTCATATATTTCTTCCTCGCAAACGAAACAAGTAGGCTCCAAGACTTCTGATTTGGCAATGTCCTTAATCTTCGAGCGGTAGTCGCCGTAGATGTGGAAGTTGTCGATTTCCTCTCGGCGCTTGCGGCTGATGTCGGCGAAGTCGGCCTCACGCTCGATGCCGAGGTAGCGGCGACCGATGAGATTGGCGGCGATGCCGGTGGTGCTGCTGCCGGCGAAGGGATCGAGCACCCAGGCGTTTTTGTCCGTCGATGCGAGGATGATGCGGGTGAGCAAGGCCAAGGGCTTCTGCGTCGGGTGTTTGCCGCAGGTCTTTTCCCACGGGGCGATGGCGGGCAGGCGCCAGACGTCGGTCATCTGCTTGTCGTCGTTCAAGTGCTTCATCAGTTCGTAGTTGAAGTGATGCGGTTTCTTCGCCGACTTCCTTGCCCAGATGATGAACTCTGTGCTGTAGGTGAAGTAACGGCACGAAATGTTGGGCGGCGGGTTGGTCTTTGCCCACGTCACGACGTTGAGGATTTTGAAGCCCAGTTCGGTGAGGCTGTTGGCGACGGAGAAGATGTTGTGGTAGGTGCCGGAAATCCAAATTGTGCCGTCGTCTTTCAGTTTCTCACGACAGAGACTTATCCAGCGTTTATTAAACTCGTTGATTTTATCGGGTGTTCCTCCCTTATCCCATTCGCCCTTGTTCACCGACACGATTTTGCCCGCCTGCACACTGATGCCGTCGTTCGAGAGGAAGTAGGGCGGGTCGGCAAATATCATATCGAAGTGGAAATTGAACAGGGGAAGCAGTTCAAAACAGTCGCCATTAAGCAACGTGAAGTCGTGGGATGCGGAACGGTAGTACGGAACAATCATAGAGGCTTATTTTAGCCCGTCCAAAAAGCCTCGGAGGGTCGAGAGGTTGTAAACGCTCGGTATTGTGTAGTAAGCTTCCTGCAATTTGTTCTTGGCGCTCTCCCAGCCTTTGCCGTCGGTGATCCACAGGAACTCGAAGCCTTTGACGGCATTGATTTTCGGGGCAAGTTCTGTGAAGGAACGGGCGGTCTCGTTGAGTTTGGAGCCACCGCCGCTGTAGAAATTCACCTCGGCGAGGTAGGTCTTGCTCTTGGCTTCAATGACGAAGTCGAAACGCTTCTTGTCAGTGCCGAGGGCTTCCGTGATGGTGGGCCACTCGCTGGAATAGACCTCTTTGCGATACTTCAATCCGCTGCCCTTGATGATGAGTTCCACGGTGTCCTCCATGGCGTCGCCGCTGCGGTTCTTGCGGGCATTGGAATCGAGGCCGACTTCCACGCCGAAGACATAATCGACGAGGTTCTTGACATTCTTGTCCTTGAAAATTTTGGCGAGGCCGGTGCCCTCGATAAATTTCATCACACCGCCGAGCGTCGTGAGGTAACTTTCGAGCAGGACAAACTCGGCATCGGCGTTGATGACCTTCTTCTTGTCGCGCTTGCGGCAGGCGACGAGGATTTGCAGCACGTCGAACACGCGGCTGTCGTTGTTCCAAAGCTTAGTGACGGCAGCCCGTAGGTCTTCCTTGCCGAGCAGATAGTTGAGGGTGTTCAACTTGATTTCGATGCTGGCCACGTTAGTCTTCACTTTCGTAAAGTCCGTCCAGTAACTCAGTGTGGCGTTTGTTTCGGAGAGTTGCGACATGAAGGTGTTGAACTCCGCTTCTGTATGTGCGCTCATAAATTACAATGCGATTTTGAATTGTTTGTCGATGATTTCTTTCTGGGGCTTCGTCGTGTAGTTTCTGATGAGAAGCTCTGTCAGTTTGCCCCGCTTGCTGGCGTTGGCGTTCACCATGCGGGAGGCATAGACACGCTGAATGTCGAAGCCGCTGTAGATGTCCTCGAAGAACGTATCTTCGGGGTTCTTCGCCGAGCAGTCGGAGTTGCTGAGCATCCAGCGCACATTGTCTTTGGTGCTGAGGGCGCGGCAGAAGTCGGCGAGGTCGCGTTGGCTGTCATCATTGAACTCTTCCTTGACGTAGGATTTGAAGCTGGAGGTCTCACTCAATGGGCGATACGGCGGGTCGAAGTAGAAGAAGTTCAAGCCGAAAGCATCGATGTGATTGGCGGTTTCCTTGAAATCTCCGTTGAGGATTTGTACGTCGTAGTGGTTTAATAATTCACTGTCGGCGTATATGACTTCCTCATTGCAAATCGTCGGTTTGCTGTATCGACCAAATGGGACGTTGAAGAATCCCTTCGTGTTCTCGCGGTATAAGCCATTAAAGCACGTGCGATTCAGGAAAATGAGCAGCGCGGTCTTGTCAATACGATATAATTGCTCCTCGTTGAAGCGACGGCGTATTTCAAGGTAGTATGCTCGCTGTTTTTCCTCGTCCGCGATGGCCTTGTACTGCTGTTCGATGTGCTTCAAGCGATAGACCAATCCTTCTGGTTCCTCCTTGATAGTCTTGTAAGCATCGGTGAGGTTCTTGTTGATGTCATTGATGACCACCCGTTTGATGTTCACGAAGTTTTGCAGCATGAAAAACAGCATCGCCCCGCCGCCCACGAACGGCTCGATGTAGGCAAATTCCTCGTCGTGCAGTTCAGTAGGAACATTCGCCTCCAGTTGCGAGAGCAGTTGCCCCTTGCCTCCAACCCACTTGATGAATGGCTTTGCATGACAATGTAATAGGAATTTCATTTTACGATGATAGGAGTTTGACTAAATTGTAAAGAAGGTACCCGAGATTTCGGATACCTTCTTTTATCGAATGATCCTCTTGCTTTTACTCTGCAGAGTAGTCAATCTTACTCATGCGCACGTAGGTAGCGTAGCGGTGCTGTGCTGCCTTCTTGGCTGCGTCGAAGAGTTCCTGAGCCTCGTTTGGACATACCTTCTTGAGAGAGAGGTAGCGAACTTCGCCGTCGAGGAATGCCTGGAAGTTATCCCAGTTAGGAGCCTTGGAGTCGAGTTGGAATGGGTTCTTGCCTTCCTCGGCGAGACGTGGGTCGAAACGCCAGAGGTGCCAGTAACCGCACTCAACTGCCTTGGCCTCTTCTGCCTGAGACTTGCCCATGCCGCCCTTAGCCTTGAGGCCGTGGTTGATACATGGAGCGTAGGCGATGACGAGTGATGGGCCGGGATAAGCCTCTGCTTCGCGGAGTGCCTTGAGACACTGTGCATTGTCGGCACCCATTGCCACCTGAGCCACATAGACATAGCCGTAGGTTGACTGCATGAGACCGAGGTCTTTCTTGGTGATGCGCTTGCCGCCTGCTGCGAACTGAGCGATGGCACCGATAGGAGTGGCCTTTGAAGACTGACCACCTGTGTTGGAGTAAACCTCGGTGTCGATAACGAAGATGTTGATGTCCTCGCCAGATGCAAGTGCGTGGTCAAGACCACCGTAGCCAATATCGTAAGAAGCACCGTCACCACCGATAATCCACTGGCTGCGCTTCACGAGGTAGTGAGAAAGCTCAGAGAGCTGCTTGCAGATTGGGCAACCTGCGTTGCGACCAGCCTCGATAGCTGGAGCGAGCTTAGCTGCTGCTGCCTTAGATGCGTCAGCGTTGTCCTTGCCGGCAATCCACTCTTCAGCGGCTGCCTTGAACTCTGCTGGAGTGCCTTCCTGTGCGCAAGCCTCGTTGAGGAGCGCTACGATGCGTGCGCGCATCTTCTTGTTGGCGATTGCCATACCAAGACCGTATTCGCAGAAGTCTTCGAAGAGTGAGTTAGACCATGCTGGACCCTGACCCTTTGCGTTCTTTGTATATGGAGTTGAAGGGATTGAGCCTGAGTAGATAGATGAGCAACCTGTTGCGTTTGCTACCATCTGGCGGTCGCCGAAGAGCTGAGAAATGAGCTTCACGTATGGAGTTTCACCACAGCCAGAGCATGCGCCTGAGAACTCGAAGAGTGGAGTTGCGAACTGGCTGACACGTGGGTTTGCCTTGTAGTCGATGAGATCCTGCTTAGAAGCTACGTTCTTTACGCAGTAGTCCCAGTTCTTCTGCTCAGGAAGCTGGCTTTCGAGGCCAACCATCTTGAGTGCCTTGTTGCCCTTCTTGCCTGGACATACGTCAACACAGTTGCCGCAGCCGAGACAGTCCATAACGCTTACCTGCATACGGAACTTCATGCCCTTGAGTGCTGGTGGAGCTACCATATCGAGTGTTGCGCTCTCGAAGCCTGCAACTTCTTTGTCGTCCATGACGAATGGGCGGATGGCTGCGTGAGGACAAACGAATGCACACTTGTTGCACTGGATACAGTTCTCTGAATCCCATTCTGGAACGAATGCAGAAACACCGCGCTTTTCGTATGCTGCTGTGCCCTGTTCCCACATACCGTCTTCGTAGCCCTTGTAAGCTGATACAGGGAGGAGGTCTCCGTTCTGTGCGTTGATTGGGCGAACAATCTTGTTGATGAACTCTGGGTCGTCGTTTGCCTCAACTGGGTCTGCAGGAAGATCCTTCCATGCTGGGTCGATGTCGAGTTTCTTGTATTCGCCACCACGGTCAACTGCAGCATAGTTCATGTTAACGATGTCTTCGCCCTTCTTTCCGTATGACTTCACGATTGCCTTCTTCATCTGCTCTACCGCGAGCTCAACAGGAATAACCTCTGTGATGCGGAAGAATGCTGACTGGAGGATGGTGTTTGTGCGGTTGCCAAGACCAATTTCCTGAGCAATCTTTGTTGCATTGATGTAGTAAACGGTGATGTTCTTCTCTGCGAAATACTTCTTGATGTTGTTTGGCAGGAAGTTGACAAGTTCCTCACCCTCGAAGATGGTGTTGAGGAGGAACTGACCGTTCTGACGGAGACCGCGAAGCACGTCATACATGCGGAGGTAAGCCTGTACGTGGCATGCTACGAAGTTTGGAGTCTTGATCTGATATGTTGAACGGATTGGCGTATCGCCGAAACGGAGGTGTGAGCAAGTGAAACCGCCTGACTTCTTTGAGTCGTAAGAGAAGTAAGCCTGGCAATACTTGTTGGTGTTGTCACCGATAATTTTTACAGAGTTCTTGTTGGCACCTACAGTACCGTCTGCGCCAAGACCGAAGAACTTAGCTTCGAAGATACCTTCGCCGCCGAGTGCCATTTCCTCTTCGAGTGGGAGAGAACGGAATGTCACGTCGTCGACGATACCGAGAGTGAAGTGGTTCTTTGGTTCTGGAAGTTCAAGATTCTTGTAAACAGTGAGAATCATTGTTGGAGTTACGTCTGCTGAACCAAGTCCATAGCGTCCGCCTACGATGATTGGGGCATTTTCCTGACCGTAGAATGCATCCTTCACATCAAGGTAGAGTGGTTCACCGTTTGCTCCAGGCTCCTTGGTACGGTCGAGGACTGCGATGCGTTTAACAGATGCAGGGATGGCAGCGAGCAGGCGCTCTACAGAGAATGGACGGTAGAGGTGTACTGACACCATACCATACTTCTTGCCGTTTGCATTGGCGTAGTCGATAGCCTCGCGTGCAGCTTCTGTAGCAGAACCCATGAGGATGATACACTCTGTAGCGTCTTCTGCTCCATAGTATGTGAATGGCTTGTATTCGCGGCCTGTAATCTTTGAGATGGCTTCCATGTACTTTTCAACAGCAGCCGGAACCTCATCGTAGAATGGGTTACAAGACTCGCGATGTGCGAAGAATGTTTCAGGGTTTTCTGCCATACCCTTAGCCTCTGGACGCTCAGGAGAGAGTGCGCGGCTACGGAATTCAGAAACCTTATCCATAGGAACGAGTGGACGGATGTCTTCCATGTCCATCTCTTCAATCTTGTGGTATTCGTGAGATGTGCGGAAACCGTCGAAGAAGTTGATGAATGGAACGCGAGTCTCAAGCGCTGCCAGATGAGCAACAGCTGAAAGGTCCATCACTTCCTGTACTGAGCCTTCGCAGAGCATTGCGAAACCTGTCTGGCGGCAAGCCATTACGTCGCCATGGTCGCCAAAGATACAGAGTGAGTGGCTTGCTATAGTACGTGCTGAAACGTGGAATACGGATGGAAGCAATTCGCCAGCAATCTTGTACATGTTAGGAATCATCAGAAGAAGACCCTGTGACGCAGTGAAGGTAGTGGTGAGTGCACCAGCTTGGAGAGAACCGTGTACGGCACCTGCAGCTCCTGCTTCTGACTGCATTTCCTGAACGAGAACTGTGTCGCCAAAAAGATTCTTGCGACCTGCAACAGCCCACTCATCCACGTGCTCTGCCATTGGAGACGATGGGGTGATAGGGTAGATGGCAGCAACCTCTGAGAACATGTATGCTACGTGAGCAGCAGCGGTGTTACCATCACAAGTAATAAATTTCTTTTCTTTACTCATAATGTTATTTTGAATATAAAAATGTTAAAAGTCTTGTCTTGTGTGAGTAGAATTAATACAGGAATCCAAATATCCACAGAGGTATCTGGTTACCCTCGCCTATGTCGCACTGGTTGACTGCATAGAGTGATTTTGCCTTACTCTTGAGCTTGGTGCTGTGCTCTGCAATCTTGAACTCAATCTGCTCATCAATGAGGAAGGAACAGAGGTTGCCATGCTTGTTGACTTTGTGGTCTTTCCAAAGCGTGTTGCAGAAGAAGGTTTCCAATACATCGTGCTCATCAAAGCATCGCGGATAGAAACTATACATCAAGTTGGAGTTGTGGAGCAACACGCGGGCTGGCTTCTTAGGGAACTCGTCGCCCTTGCTGTAAATCATGTTGACCAGTCGTGCCTCTTCGAGATATTTGATGTAGTGCATTACTGTAGCACGGCTCATGCCAAGGTCTTGCGCCAGCTGGCTCACGTTGGGAACACTGCTGCCGCTGGTGGTGAGCATATAGAAGAGTTGCTTAATCTTGGTCAGATACTTGAGCTCGATCTGCTTGACGAGCAGGATGTCTACCTCTATCATCATATTCATGTTCTTCAACAGGTTCTCGCTATAGTTGGCCTTGTTGAGGAAGAAGGGGTAGAAGCCGTGGTGCAGGTATGCCTGGAAATATTCGCGTGGATTTACTTTTGAATAAATCTCTGATGCGATTTGCTTGTGGTTTGCAATGATTTCGTCAAGAGTATACGAACGAAGTTGAAGTCCTGTGGAGAGATTAAGGAATTCCCTGAATGAGAAACCACGCAGGTTGTAGGATTTTACGATACCGTTTAGTTCAGGATTCTCATCTTTCAAACGCATGACAGGAGAGCCTGTGAAAACTATCTTCAAGCCTGGGTAGCGGTCGTAGCATTCACGCAGTTGTGCACTCCAGTCGGGCTGTTTGAAAACTTGGTCGATGAGCAACACCTTGCCACCTGAATGGTAAAATTCACCGGCAAATTCAGTAATGCCGACATTTTGGACGTAAAAGTTGTTAGTGTTGATATACAGACACGAATGGTCGTATGGAGAGAAATGCTCTTTTGCGTACTGCAAAAGGAAGGTCGTTTTACCCACGCCTCTAGCCCCCTTGATGCCTATCAATCGGTCTTTCCAATTGATTTCATCCATCAGGTCGCGACGGACGGGCGCTTTCAAGTGCTCAACTAAATAAGCATGGGTACGGAAAAAAGATTCCATAATTCTTTGGGTTAATTAAAGTATGTCATTCGCGAATGCCACAAAATATACTGTAAAAATACTTCTGTGACGAAATTTTGTGCAAATGTACTCATTTTATTTCGAAATCGCAAACTCGACTTTGCAAAATTTGCCTTTTCCTTGTAAAAAATGTTTGTTGTGGCTGCGTTTGGGCGAAAAAACGAGGGTATAAGGTGGGACGAAGGCGAGTTTGCGAACTTCAGACAAGGGGGTATTGCATGGTGGAGCAATGGAGCGAGCCGTGTTGGATGATGAGTACGCGGCAGTCTATCCCAATGACTTTGCGGTCAAGGAATGCTGCTTGGATTTGCGACAGAGCCTGAGCGTCGTTGTGTGGCTGGTTGTAGGTGGGGACAAGGACTGCGTCGTTGATGATGAGGAAGTTTGCGTATGTTGCAGGCAGTCGCTCGCCGTCTGTATCGTAGCAGGGGTCTGGAAGGGGGAGGGGAAAGAGCGTGTAGGGCTTTCCTTCTGCTGTGCGCAATGACGTGAGCTCTGCTTCCATTGCTTGCAGTCCTTCGTAATGTTCGTCGTGGGGGGCGTTGCATTTGACGTAAGCGATGGAAGTGGGGGAACAGAATCGTGCTATGGTGTCGATGTGTCCGTCAGTGTCGTCTCCTGCCAGCCATGAGTTTTTTATCCAAAAGACTCTTTCTGCGTTAAAGCTTTCCTTTAGATAGTAGTCTATATCTTCTTGAGACATAGCATTGTTTCTGTTGTCCGAAAGCAGGCAGCTTGATGTAACCATCAGCGTTCCTTCTCCATCGCTTTCGATGCTTCCTCCTTCAAATACAAAATCGAGGGAGTTCTTATATTCTGTTTGCAAGCCTTTGCTTTGATAGAATGCTGCAATGGAAGGGTAGGTGCTTTTGTTGATTTGGTTGTCGTGATTGGCTGCGAATTTCAGCCCCCATCCGTTGAACTGGAAGTCTTCGAGAATGAGCTTCTTGTTCGTTTCGTCAATGCTGGTGATGAAGGCATGGTCGCGTGCCCATGTGTCATTTGTTTCGCATTGGATGAATGTGATGTTGTGGAGGCTTATGTTGCGTTTCTGCAATTCGAGCTTGGTCTCTTCTGGATTTTGTGTTGCTATGAGGAGGGGCTCGAATGGTGTGATCTGCTTGGCTATTTCACAGAAGCAATCAATGGCATCAGCTAACACTGGTGCCCAGTCCGTGTGCTTGTGCGGCCACGTTAGCTGAACAAATGCTTGCTGATGCCATTCTGATGGTAGATACATATATATTATATATAATGTGTGTTTATTTCTTGAGAGGCTTGAGGGGCTCTGGACCGTTCAGGGTTGGCTTGACTGGTATGATGTTGCCTTTCTTGTCGAAGGTCATCTTGTCGATGCAAACTTCTCTGTGTGTGCCTGGCACGCCACCGCCATACTTCTTGTCCACGTAGTTTTTGTTGATGCGATGGTAGCAGATGTACCATTCGTCTTTGCCAGGGACTTGAACGACAGAGTTGTGGGCTGTTCCATAAATCTTGTCTTCTGGCACTTGCTCGATGACACGATAGTTTTGTTCGTCTATCTGAATGTCACCTAGCGGTGACTTGCTTGTGCCGTAGCATACGTGGTAGTTGGGGGAGCCTGTATCGTCGACAGACCACATGAAGTAGTAGGTGCCTTTGCGATAGATGACATAAGGCGCTTCTCTGTATGCCCAAGTGCTGAGGTCGCCTCCCTGTGGTGTCATGAGCTTTTCTGTCTCTTTTTTGATGCTGATCATGTCATCGTTGAGTTCTGCGCCTGCCATGTAGCCGTTGCCCCAATAGAGGTAGAACTTCTTAGATTTTGGGTCTTGAAAAACGTCAACGTCTATTTGCTGTCCATGTCTCTGACCTGCTGGAAGCTGGTCTACTACAGGGCGCCCGCAATCTACAAATGGACCTGTCGGAGAGTCGCTGATGGCGCAGCCGATAGATTTGCGGTTGAAGCCACGTCTAGTGTCATGTGCTGAATAATAGAAGTAGTACTTGTACGAGCCGTCTTTCTGTTTGCGTTCGATGATGCATGGTGCCCAAGCATTTCCGTTAGCCCATTTTACTTGGTCGCTTTTCACGTCAAGCATTTTGCCCTCGTCGGTCCAATTTACAAGGTCTTCGGAAGAGAATACACTGAAGTCGTAGCCTCCCCATCCTGGTGTTCCGTCTGTTGTGCTATAGATGTAGTACTTCTTTGTCTTGTTGGAGTACATGATTTCAGGGTCAGCATGGAAGCCTGGGATGACAGGCTGTTTGTGATTGCCAAATTCCTTCAGCAGACGGTCTTTCTCTGCTTGTGTGATAGGAATCATCGTGCCGTGGCGTGGGGTGAATTTTCCTTTTGTTTCTGTGTTTTGCACAAATTGGAAAGTCTTCAGGTCTGTGGATTTGCAGAATTGGTAATGTCCATTACCGTAGCAGTCGTACATGATAATCCATGACTTGCCATCAATGGCCTTGCATACGCCAACGCCTTCTACCGCTTCTTTGGTCTGTTCTACGTTGCCGTCCAGCATTCTCCATCTGTCTGTCAGATTCTTGGCTACTGCTTGGTATATGCCTCGTCCCGACTCTTGCTTGTAGAACAGGTGGTAGAGTTGGTCTTCCTCGTTGTATACGATGTCTCCGTCGATGGTGGCGTTGCCTGCGTCAAAGAGCCATTTGGGCTCGCCTTCCAAGTCGGTGAAGTCTTCGTTGGCATATTGGTAGTAAATCTTGTCGTAGCTGCCTGGGTCGCTTGTTCTTAACGAGTAGAATACCATGTACTTGCCAGCTTTCTTGTCGTAGACAGTTTCTGGTGCCCAAACTCGAATTACATTCTTCCACTCTTTGGTGTATCGAGTGGGGAAATTGACGGTTGAGTGCTCCCAGTTGATGAGGTCTGTGGATTTGAGCAACACCATTCCTCTGTTGCTTGACCATCCATAAGCTGAGCGCATGTCTGTTGCAACCATATAGAATGTCTTGCCGTCTTCGCAGCGCAGGATATGTGGGTCGCGTACGCATTGTGTGAGGGCGATTGTGTCTGATGAAATGACGGGGTTGCCGTGGTTCAGTGGTGTGAAATTGTAGCCGTCGTCAGAGATGGCATAGCATATTTGTTCGTCCTTTGGGTCGTTGCTGTTGAAATAGGTGAACAGATATGCGACCATTGCATTGGGATCTTGGGTGGCTTCAGATTGTGCCTCTTTGTTTTGGGCAAAACCTGTTGATGTCAGTGAAGCGCAGATGAATGCTGTCAAAAATAATTTGGTATTCATAAGTGTTAGGTTTTGGTGTTAGTGTGTTATTATTCAAGAAGATAAAAACTTCTCTGCTTTTTCTATGTCTGAAGCATGGTCAACGTCTAAGATTTTGCTGAAGGGGTAGGCTTGCAGTCTTAGCCCTTCTTTGACGAGCTGGCGCTGGAAATTGCGCATTCGTGATAGCCCCTCCTCTATGCATTTGTTCAGGACTGGGAATGACTGCTCGTTGAGGCAGTAGATTCCGCCAGATATGTATGTTTGTGGAAGGTCGTCATGGAATCCTGTGATGGCAAGCTCTTGGTCGGTCGAGATGTATAATGGCTTTTCGTCATCGATGAAGTCTGTGACTGCCATGATTCCGTCTAGTTCTGCTTGGTCCCATGCTGTGATGTATTGCTTGAATTCGTCTTCTCTGAAGATGGTGTCGACGGTTGTCAGACAGAATTTTCCGCTTCCCATGATTTTGCTCAACTCGTAAAAGCTGTGCATGGATGACGGAGTTGTCTTGACGATGAGGTGTATCTTGGGGTTTGCTTCTTGCAACAGACGGAGGTGGTTTTGGGTCAGTGGAGTCAAGTTGTTGGTGATGATATAGATTTCTTCAGCCTTGCACTCGTTGAATATACGAATGAGGCGGTCAATCATGGCTTCTCCGTTTATTTTGACCAGAGGCTTGGGCAGTTCGATGCCTTCTTGGGCAAGCCGTGAACCTTCTCCTGCTGCAAGTATTGCAAATTTCATTGTGGCATTTATGATGAATGGCTATGTTGCCGTACACAATCAAGCGCTAATAGCTCTTCTTGTAAGGCAGCATAGCCATGTTTTGTTAGAAGTTAAATTCCTCGCTGACGCTTTTCTCCTCAGAAACGGCACGGATTGCTCTTGCGAACATTTCCGCGATGGAGAGCTGCTTCAGTTTTGGACATTCTTTCTTGTATGGGATTGAATCTGTAAATACGATTTCTGTCAGGCTGGATTCCATTACTCTGTCGCAAGCTGGGTCGCTCATTACACAATGGCTAGCTACAGCACGTACGCTTTTTGCGCCAGCTTTCAGCATTTCGTTCGCTGCGCGTGTGATGGTTCCAGCTGTGTCAACAATGTCGTCAACCAGCACAACATCCTTGCCCTCGACGTCGCCAATGATTTGAATGGACTCAATCACGTTGGCACGTGCACGTGTCTTGTTGCATAATACGAGTGGCGCATGGAGTTTCTTTGCAAAAAGTCCTGCTCGTTTTGCTCCTCCCACGTCTGGGGTGGCAATGACTAAGTCGTCAAGATGCAGGGACTCCACATATGGAATTTCAACGAGCGACCCATAGAGGTGGTCGACTGGGACATTGAAGAATCCCTGTATTTGATCTGCATGCAAGTCCATTGTGATGAGGCGGTCTATGCCAGCAACGCTGAGGAGGTCGGCTACAAGTTTTGCGCCAATGCTGACTCTTGGCTTGTCCTTGCGGTCTTGGCGCGCCCATCCGAAGTATGGGATGACAGCGATGATGCTGCGTGCGCTGGCGCGCTTGGCTGCATCAATCATCAGCAGCAATTCCATCAGATTATCGCTGTTGGGGAATGTTGACTGCACAAGGAATACGTCGTTGCCGCGAATTGATTCTTCGAAAGACACTGCAAATTCACCGTCAGCAAAATGCGTGATAATCATATTGCCGAGTGGGCAGCCTAAATTCTGGCAGATTTGTTCTGCCAAATGTCTTGTCTTTGTACCTGAAAATACCTTGAATGGTCTTGCTTCACTCATGATTTTTCTAACTATTTAGAAAGTTGATAGGTTAAATTTACTGCAAAGGTAACTAAAAAAGTGAATAGTTAATAGTGAAATGTGAAAAATATAAGGCACAATTTGTCTGGATTGTCCGTTATGTGATTATTTGGCTCTTCACTGGGCTTTTTTAGGCCTGTTAGTAAGCACTTTCCATGCGGAACTCAAACCTCGTGTCGTCGTTGTATTCTCTGTCCACTTCGCTGGCAAAGATGTTGAAGTCGATTCGTATGTTTTCCCTGTCTGGGAAGGGAACGGCTATCAGAGCTTCTGCTTGCTGCGTCTCTTTGTTTTCAGGCTGCAGGATGACATGCAGGTCGTATTTCCCCTTTGCGAAAGAGATGAAGCGATTCAGTATCTTTGCTGTAAGATTTTCAGTGCATTCATCCTTGTTTTCAGAGACTGAACGGCAGCATCGGTCACAGACGCTGATGTGCAAGGGGAAATAACCTTTGGGATATGCTTGTGAGCTTTTATTATTCATAAAAAAGATGATGAGATGCTAAAATAGAGTGTTTTCTACTAAATAAGGTTAAAAAACGTTGGCATGTTCAGTTTTAACGCTTATCTTTGTAACTAATTTGACTACAAAGTTAGTGAATAATGTTGAAACTGGTTATTTTTTGCATCATAATTATCGGCATAGCAATGCTTTTTCTTTGCGTCAGATTGCTGTTCAAGAAAAACGGGCGCTTTGTCAAGACACACGTGAGCCAATCGAAAGCAATGCGAGACAGAGGCATCACCTGCGTGCAGAGCCAAGATTATGCCATGCGCAAGAAATCACCCTTTGCCGTCAAAGAGCTAAGTAAATAAAATAATATATTATGAAAAGAATTACGACACTAGTCCTGAGCGGACTCACGCTGATTGCAGCTTCTGCAATCATGGCATCATGCAGCAATGCCGAACAGAAGAATGCTGCAGAAGCAGCTGTTGCTGAGGTGGCAGCAGAAAAGGCACCTAGCTACAAGATTGCCTTTGTCTTGATTGACACGCTTACTTCACAGTACCAGAAATGCAAAGACCTGGAAGAGGAATTCGCACAGAAGCGCGCAAACGCAGAGTCCACCATCAATGCCAAAGGAAAGAACTTCCAGAACCAGATGCAGGAATTCAACCGCAAATACCAGAGCAACCAGTTCACTCAGCAGCAGTTCGAGGCAGAGCAGGCACGTTTGGCAAAGCTGCAGCAAGATTTGGAAGAACTTCAGATACGTCTGAGCAATTCCCTGCAAGAAGAATACCAGAAAGAGTTCCTTGAACTGACCGACACGATACAGAGCTTCACCAAGTCCTACGCAAAAGCAAAAGGATACGACTTCATTCTTTGCAAGTCATCAGGCATCGACAACGTGCTGTATGCCAACGAAGCATACGACGTGACAGACGAGGTGGTGAAAGGCCTGAACAAGCGTTATGAGAAAGCCAACGCAAAGAAAGAAGAGAAGAAATAAAATCTCGCAGCCTTTACTTATCATACTGTAAAAAGATACGACAACGATGAGGGTGTGCCCATTCAGGCGCACCCTCATTGCTTTCATACGTCAGTTCGATATAACGATTCTATGTGTCGAACTGACGTATGAAAGACAAGTTCCTTCGGAACGATAAAGTAGATTGAGCGGATGCGGAATTGATTCTCTCACCGAAATATATAGGTTGTATCCTATATTTTCGTGAGAAAAACCTCTGAAAAAAACGAACTGACAAATTCAAAAAACAACAAACTCAAAAACCTAAAAACTC
>JAUMXY010000025.1:37808-43135 GCA_030528885.1 Bacteroidales bacterium
TTAAGTTTTTGAGTTTGGATTAATTCATCCCTCTCTGGGACTTCTGATTATTGGAAGCTGGAGTAGATGACTTCCAGTTTGACGCTGCTTCCCTCTATGCCGCCCACCAATCGTGCGCTGCTCATGCTGAAGTCGTGGTTGAGCTTGACGATGTTGCCGCTGGAGTCCTTCGTGGACTCGACAGGGATGAGAAGCACCTTGTTCCAGTTCTCTGTTGCCGTACCGTCTCGCTTCTCGTTAACCATGCGTGTGACGAGACGTGCTATGTTGTTGAATACATACGAGTTGGTGCTGCTGTTGAAAGTAGCCAAGTAAGACTCCCTGCTGTCGTTGACATGGTAGTTCTCGAAGAATCCGTTCAAGTAGTCGTCAAGGCGAACCATCAGGATGGTTTGAGGAATATCTAGCTTGAACTCGCTCTGCACAAAGTCGTTATATCTGATGAACGTGATTTTGGCGGAGTTGATGGTGTCCTGAGCGTTGATTTGTTCAACGGGGATAGTGGCAAGGGTGAAGATGCCCGCAGGGCTTTTCAGATAGGTCGCGCTCTTGTCGTCAAGCAGCGTCTGAAGGTTGGAATTTTCAAATCGAGTGGCTTCTACCACGGCGTCGGTCGCAGCAAAAGAACTCACACCTAGCGTATCCTTCTCAAACTCCTCATCATAATACTTGAAGTACATGTTCATCTGCACAATGTCAACATAAGCCATCGCGCCGTCGCCCTGTTCCAGTTTGAAGTAGAGTCCCTTGCTGCACGGATTTCCGCTCTTGAGCCATGCGGCCGTGTTGGCAAAGTGCTGTGGGTTCTTGCGGTAGTCGCGAATGATGCGTGTGCCGATGCTGGTGGGGAGCGATATGCGGATGTTGTTATTGTATTGCTTGTCCCAGCGCTCCGAGTCGCTGATGGTGCGGTCGCTGATAGTGAACCATTTGGTGGCGATAGGCTCGGCGGCAGGGTCGTAGTATTTCTCGGGATTGATGTTCGTGTAGAAGTCGGCGTTGGGGTCGAGCTGCTCGTTCAGCTCATAGACGCTGAGCTTGAATGCCGCCAGCGAGTCACCCGCATAGTTCTCCACAAAGAGACGGAGGTCCATTTGTATGCAGGAGTCGTTCTCGATGCGATGTGGCAAGGCAAAGCTCTCGCCGCAATTAAACTGTGCGAGGAAGTCGCTCTTGACCGTTGTGCCAGTCTCAGGGTCGGTGAATTGTCCGAAGTAGGACTTGCTGGTGCGGGCAAGGACCGAGTCGCCTACGGCATAAGATTCTGTAGCCACATCATAGGTCTGGTAATGTCTGACGGCGAGGTCTGTTGTCGGCATCATGTCAACGCCCAGCGTCGCGCTGTCTTCATCGCACGACACCAGCAGCAGCAGCACTGCCATGATTGATGCAAAAAGGTGCTTTATTCTCATTGCTGATTTATTCGAATAGTGATTCGTAGAATTCGCTGTATGCCTCCTTGAGTTTGTCATCCTCAACAGGTTCCAAAACAGGTCGGTTGAGCGACTTTGCGTATTCTATGACCGTTGGGTCCACATCGGCATTCTCTATGATGACGCCATCGGAGTACTTGATGCCAATCTTGGCAAGTTCTGCATGTCCGTATGCCTGTTCGCAGATGTCTTTGATGTCGTCGTAGTGAACATCCTTGTATTCTACGAACTTTGCGTTCTCAGTGCCCAAATCCTGCTCAAATTCTTTAGGAGAAACCTCTATCACCACCTTGGCATCGCGGAAAGAAGGCTCGTCGCCGTATGCCTTTTTGATGTATAGCGGAGCGAGGGCAGCAGCCCAGCCGTAGCAGTGGATGACATCAGGCACCCAGCGCAGCTTCTTCACTGTTTCCAGCACTCCTCGTGCATAGAAGATGGCGCGCTCGCTGTTGTCGGAGTATTCTTTGCCGTCCTTGTCGGTCAGAATGCCGCGTTTGGTGAAGTAGTCATCGTTGTCGATGAAGTAGATTTGCATTCGCGCAGAAGGCAGGGATGCCACTTTGATGATGAGCGGGTGATCCGTATCGTCAATGATGAGGTTCATGCCTGACAGCCGGATGACCTCATGCAACTGATTGCGGCGCTCATTGATTGTGCCCCATTTGGGAGTGAATGTCCTGATTTCATGTCCTTGCTCCTGAATGGATTGAGGCAGGGTGCGTCCCTTGATGGAATGCTCGTTGTCTGCCACAAATGGCGCAATTTCTGTTGTGATAAATAGTACTTTTTGGGCTTTCATTTTGTGTTGCCTTCCGGATAGTATACGAAAAGTAATGCAAAGATAGTGAAAATCCTCGAATTTTCGTCTTCTTTTTTGTTTTAATTAAGATTTCTGCAGGATTTTTGCAGCGGGAATCCCCGTTGTTTGGCGTGATTTGCCACTTCAATGCAACATGTAAGGGCCTGTTGGTATCTTGCGGCGCAAGACCTCCAGTTTGAAGTCCACGCCGGCAATGATGCCATAGCTCCGCAATACGGCTTCTGCCGTCTTGCGTGCCAGCTCCGGGTGGTTGTTCTCCTCGCTCAGATGGCACAGCCAGACGCATTGGAGGTGCTCGTGGAAATTCTCTGCAAGTGCAGTTGCCGCTTGCTTGTTTGACAGATGCCCATGTCCGCTGGCAATGCGTTCCTTCAGCATTTCCGGGTATCTTCCTTGCTTCAGCATTTCCTCGTCATAGTTTGCTTCCAGAATGAGGTGTGTGCTTTGTGCGATGTACTGCTTGACAGCATCAGTGACATCGCCCACGTCGGTCATGATGGTGAAGCGCTTGTCGCCCACTTCGATGAAATAGCCCATGTTTTCTGAGGCGTCGTGAGGCAGCGAGAAGGCAGTGACGGTGAAGGGGCCAGTTGTCACTGTTTCCCCGCTTTCTATCTGGCGGCGGTTTTCCACAGGTATTTTGACTGAATTCTGCCAATTCCTGTCCATGCCTTCATGCACCAGCTGGCTGGCATAGACGGGCAGGGCAAACTCTGCGCTGAGCTTGCCGGCGGCCTTGATGTGGTCTGCATGGTCGTGTGTGACAAATACGCTGCGTACCTTGCTTATTTTCAATCCGTACTCCAGAAAATTCTTCTTGAGACGACGCAGGCTGACGCCACAATCGATGATGATGGCGTCAGACTCTGTCGCTAGATAGTAACAATTTCCGCAACTGCCGCTTCCGAGGCTGAAAAAAGTCAGTTGCATTGGTTATTCTTGAGGCAAATTAAGTGTGATGAAGTCTTCGTCAAGCTGTTTCTGGTCAACAAATGATGGTGCGTCAAGCATCACGTCGCGGCCGCTGTTGTTCTTCGGGAATGCGATGCAGTCGCGGATGGAGTCGAGTCCTGCGAAGATGCTCACCCATCGGTCCAAGCCATAAGCCAAGCCTCCATGTGGCGGTGCGCCATACTTGAAGGCATTCATCAGGAAGCCAAACTGCTCCTCGGCCTTTTCAGGCGTGAAGCCCAGAATCTCGAACATCTTTGCTTGCAGCTTGGGGTCGTGGATGCGGATGGAGCCGCCGCCCACCTCTACGCCGTTGCACACCATGTCGTATGCGTCGGCGCGCACAGCTGCCGGGTCTGTGTCGAGCAGGTGGATGTCCTCCTCCATGGGGTGCGTGAAAGGATGGTGCATGGCCATCAGGCGCTGCTCTTCCTCGCTCCATTCAAACATGGGGAACTCGGTCACCCACAGCAGGGCAAACTTGTTCTTGTCGCGCAAGCCGAGTCGCTCGCCCATTTCCAGACGCAGTTCACACAGCTGTTTGCGTGTCTTCATCGCGTCTTCTCCTGAGAGGATGAGAATCAGGTCGCCTGGCTGAGCCTGCATCTTCTCCTTCAGTGCTTGCAGGTCTTCTTGCGTGTAGAATTTATCGATAGAGGATTTCACCGTTCCGTCGTCCTGCACTCGAGCGTAAACCAGTCCCTTGGCGCCGATTTGCGGGCGCTTCACCCACTCGGTCAGCTTGTCGATGTCCTTGCGTGTGTAAGCAGCGCAGCCCGCAGCGCAGATGCCGCCAATGTAGGCTGCCTCGTCAAAGACTGCAAAGGTTCCTTTTTTCATGATGTCGTCCAGCTCCACAAACTCCATGCCGAAACGCAGGTCGGGCTTGTCTGAGCCGAAGCGTTTCATGCATTCAATCCAAGGCAGGCGCAGGAAATCTCCTTCAATCTCCACGCCGCGCAGTTCCTTGAACAGGTGCTTTGCCATGCCCTCAAAGGTCTGGATGATGTCCTCTTGTGTGACGAACGACATCTCGCAGTCTATCTGTGTGAACTCTGGCTGGCGGTCAGCGCGCAGGTCCTCATCGCGGAAGCACTTTACAATCTGGAAGTAGCGGTCGAAGCCTGCTACCATCAGCAGTTGCTTCAGTGTCTGTGGCGACTGCGGCAGTGCGTAGAACTGTCCGGGGTTCATGCGTGAAGGCACGATGAAGTCGCGAGCGCCCTCGGGCGTAGAGCCGATGAGCATAGGCGTCTCCACCTCCAAGAAGCCCAGATTGGAGAGGTAATTTCGCACTGCTATGCAGAAATGGTGGCGCAGCTCCAGATTCTTGCGTACCGCATTGCGGCGCAAGTCCAGGTAGCGGTATTTCATGCGGAGGTCGTCGCCGCCGTCCGAGTTGTCCTCGATGGTGAAAGGAGGCGTTGCCGACTCGTTCAGCACCATCAGTTCAGACACCTCGATTTCAATGTCGCCAGTTGGGATGTTCTTGTTCTTGCTGTAACGTTCAGCCACCACGCCCTTCACCTGAATCACAAATTCACGTCCCAGCTTGTTTGCCTGTTCGCACAGCGGTGCATTCGTCTCCTCGTTAAATACCAGCTGCGTAATGCCGTAGCGGTCGCGCAAGTCGACAAACGTCAGCGCGCCCATCTTTCTTGTGCGCTGCACCCATCCCGCAAGCGTCACCTGCTTGCCTTTGTCTGAGAGCCTCAGCTCTCCATTTGTATGTGTTCTGTACATTTTTTTTGTATGTTTATTTTATTTCTAACTACAAAGTTACTAAATTTTTTTGAAATAGCAATCCTGTAGGGTGGATAAACTACAAAAAAAACTTGCAAATGAGTTAGTAAGAGTGGCAATTGAGGTTTGCCTCTCTGTTTTGCCTACACAGGGAAAACGGGCTGTAAAATGTGTCATTCAGGCTGTAGAAAACACTTGTCGCGCCAATATTTAGCTTTTCTCTCGTGTTTTGAGGGCATAGGAATGCCTGTTTTCTTGTTCTGAGAGTGTGTTCTTTTATCATGAAGAAGGAAGACGTTTCTCTTTTTATGGAATGGGTTGTTTTGTATATTGTTGATATTTAGAGGAATGTGAATTAATCGTGACTTTTTATGCAAATC
>JAUMXY010000058.1 GCA_030528885.1 Bacteroidales bacterium
GTGACCATGCTTTCTCTGGCTCAGAATTGAAGGAAATCACTATTCCGAATAGCGTTACAAGCATCGGTGACGGTGCTTTCGAGGGCTGCTATGGTTTGAAGGAAATCAGTATCCCGAATAGTGTTACAAGCATCGGAGCCCGAGCATTCTATCATTGTGATAGTCTAGCAGAAGTCATCATCTCAGAAAGCATAACGAAGATAGGTGACGAGGCGTTTATGTATTGCTCTAATATCAAAAAGATTGTGTGCAATGCTACCACACCTCCTACTTGCTATTATGATACATTCACTGGCATCAACAAGGAGGAATGTGTCTTGATGGTGCCAGAGGGAACTGTGGCCCTGTATAAGGAGGCGAAGAGGTGGAAGGATTTCTTCTTCGTTGAGAGCATCCCTTCTGCTATCGAACAAGTAGCAAGCCCATCAGACAGCACGGGCGACATCTACGACCTGAATGGCAGACTGGTGAGGACACAGGCTGAAGGCGTGGATGGCTTGATGCCGGGCATCTACATCAAGAACGGGAATAAGTTTGTTGTGAAGTAATTGACTGCGCCCATCGGGGCGCTCATCTAAAGAAAGACATGGGAGAACAGTTCATCTGTTTCTCCCATGTCTCTTTGTATGTATTAGCATGAATAAAGCCTTGTTGATGTGTGGCTCTTCCTTGTCATTTGACCTTCTCAAGAAAATCTCGCAGTTGCTGGTCCTCCACGTCTCCCATCTGGAACTCTTTCTCTGCATCGTCACGAACCATCTTCAGCCATAGCGCATACGCCTCCTCGGCTTCGCGCATCCAATGGTCGTGGTCGATGAAGAGGTTGTTGCCGCAGCTCTGCATGACGAAGTTGGCGTATGACTGCTCGTTCTGCTTGTAGTTCAGATGAATCTGCCTGAGTATCTCTTTCAGTTCGTCCAAGGTGCTGATGTTCCCGTTCCTCACGTCCTTCACAACGCTGTCAATCTCGCTTTTGGGTGCCAGCATGCCCATCATGTCTATCCAGCGGCATCCGTTGGCATCGTTTGTCACAGCCGTGTTGGTCTGAAAGCAATGGTGCAGGAAGAGTTTCAGCGCCAGCTCGTAGTACTGCACGCCTTTGAGCAGCGACGCGCGCTTGATTTTGCAGCCTTGGTATTCGTAGATGTCTGTGTCGGCAGGGTGGCTTTTCTGCAAGTTGTTCAGGATGTCTTTCCCTTCTATGACTGATTGGATGATGTATGGGTTGGGGAAGGCGAAGTTGATGATGTCTTCTCTCGATTCCAATGGACGCACATCCCTTTTTGGCCATTTGTTGATGTCACGCCATGTGCCGACAGTCCTGAGGTTGACTCCAGGCACAAGCCATGTGTCGTGCCCGTCGGCGATGACGTAGCTGAAAGGCAGCTTGTGCACGGTGGGATGATTCTGCACCTTGCCCATCACCATGGAGAAGCTTCCGATGTGTGCGGGCCACAGGATGTGGCTTCCGCTTGCTGTCTTGCTGCCGCGGTCAAGTGTGCCCCAGTGGATGGGTCCCATCTTGTAGGCGTGGTTGCTCTGGTTGGTGCCTGAGCCTGCATTGTAGAAAGAAAAAGCGCCTCCGATGAGCAGCGTGCTCTTGTGGTGGCTGGTTGAGAATGGACCGCACAACGCAGCGCAAGACTCTCCGTTGTCCATGTAGCTGTTGGCAAAGAAGAGGCTGGTCTCTGCCGAGAACCCTTTGCCGATATGCACGGATTCGCCGACAAAGCAGTTGTATATCTTTGCGCCGTCAAGAACGCTTGCCCCAGCTGCCACCACGCTGTCTTCAATGACAACGTCTGCTCCTATCAGCGTTCCTGCATCATCTGAGCTCAGTATGGTGCAGTTGTTCAGCCTGCTGCTGCCTTGCACCTCGCATCCGTCTCCGATGCAGGCATTGCTCATTTCCTTCACGCCGACAATGCGTGCATTGCTGCCAATGAATGCTGTCCTGTTTGTGCAAGCGGCTGCCTGTTCCTTCACCAACGTGCGTATGCAGTCGAAGTTTATCATTAGCCACGCCAGCTGTGCCGTCAGCCCTTCGGCTATCACGACGTTGCCGTCGCCTCCTTCGTTCAGCACAGAGATGGTGTTGCCATTGCCGAAGGTGCTGCCCTCCTGACTTGTCATCACGCCTACATTGGCTATGTAGCAGCGGTCGCCAATCTGATAGTTAGAGATGTAGCCTCGCACGTTTTCTATCAGGCAGTCGTCGCCAACAGTCACATTCCTGAGCACTGCATTCCGCAGGCAGCACCTGCGGCGAAAGCCTTCTTCCATCTCCACTGAGCCGTTCAGGCTGCCTATTTCCACATGGCCATACAGCAGCACATTCTCCATCTGTGATGGGGCAAACCCTTCCTCTACCAGAATGTCAGACCAGTCTTCAGCCCGGCATCCACGCTCTTCCAATTGAGCGATTTCATTTACAGTCAGTTCTCTCATGCAATCCTTCTGGCTAAGTGATGCGCTGTCCGCGTTGGCTGTCTCCTCAGGTTCTCACAGGCGCATCTATGTTAAACATTACTCAATTTCTCCGTTTTCGTCGTAGTTTGTATAAAGGAAGTCGTTGTAAGGGTATTTCTGCACATGCATCTCTCTGATCTTTCCATACAGCACTTCCTTCATCTCTTCGATGTTTTCCTTCCTGACAGCCGAGATGAACAGGCAGTTGTCGTTCAGCTTGGCCATCCATGTCCTCATCAGCTCGTCAAGCGGTATGTTCTCCTTCGTGCGTGGGGTGAGGTCGTCCTGTTCTTTCTCCACCCAGGTGTAGGCGTCAATCTTGTTGAAGATAATCATCTGTGGCTTGTCGGCGCACCCCAGTTCTCCAAGCGTCTTCTCTACCACTTGTATCTGCTCCTCAAAGTCGGGATGGCTGATGTCTACAATGTGCAGCAGAAGGTCTGCTTCTCTCACCTCGTCCAGAGTGCTCTTGAACGATTCTACCAAGTCTGTAGGCAGCTTCCTGATGAATCCAACCGTGTCGGACAGCAGGAATGGCAGGTTCTCGATAATCACTTTCCTGACTGTTGTGTCCAGCGTGGCAAACAGCTTGTTCTCTGCAAAAATCTCGCTTTTGGCCAGCAAGTTCATCAGCGTTGATTTCCCCACATTTGTATAGCCTACCAATGCTACACGGATAAGTCGTCCGCGATTCTTCCTTTGTGTCGTTTTCTGTTGGTCTATCTCCACCAGTCGCTCCTTTAGCAGCGAGATGCGGTGCCGGATGATGCGCTGGTCCATCTCCAGCTGTGTTTCGCCAGGTCCTCTCAGTCCAACGCTACCGCCTCGCTGGCGTTCCAAGTGAGTCCACAGCCTTGTCAGTCGGGGAAGCATATATCTGTACTGTGCCAGCTCCACCTGCGTCTTTGCTGCAGCGGTTTGCGCTCTCATGGCAAAGATGTCGAGAATCAGGCTTGTTCTGTCCAGAATCTTCACTTGCAGCACCTGCTCAATGTTCCTTATCTGTTTGGCTGACAGTTCATCGTCGAAAATCACCATTCCTACAGGCTGCGGCACATTCTCCTGTTCTGCCATCTGGTTTTTCAGCAGCTTCTCCAGTTTCCGCTGCCGCTTGCTCTTGCGTTCGCCACCTTCGTCCTCCTCTGTATAGTCATCGCCATGACGTGCTTTCGTGCCCGTCACAATGCTTGCCTCGTAGGGGCGGCCCAGTGCCATCTGTTCCTCCCAATAGGCATCCACCTCGTCCTGTTTCTCTTGGATGAACTGCGCTATCTCTTCCAACTTTCCTGAACCTAAGTAGGTCACGCTGCTCGGTCCGTTCACCTTCTGCGTATAGCGGCGAATGACCTTTGCTCCAGCCGTTTCTGCCAGAAACTCCAGCTCGTTCAGGTACTCGTTGGTCTTTTTCTCGTTCTGCTGAGGCGTCACAAGTCCGACAATCACTGCTGTCTCCACCTTTGCCTCAGAAATTACAAATTCCTTCATTCAGTTTACTAACAATATTTACCGCTACAAAGATAGTACAAAATGCGCGGAGAAAAAAATAATCGAGTTTTTTTCTCCGCGCATTTTTCTATTATTGCTTTTTAGGTTGTGACCTGATTCCTGTCCGTTTGTTTTTCTCGAATGAGCGCTGGAATATGCCTCAAAGAGCTAGAATCTCCCTTGCTTGAAAAACACAGCTTTCAGCGCCTCAAAATCGGTCAGAGTCTCACCGATGTAGAGGTGAGACTCTGACCGAGGTGGAGGTGAGACTCTCACCGATTTTGAGGCGTAAAGTGCAGCATTTTTTGGGGGACGTTTGTCTGCTTGATGAATTATTGTTATCTTTGCAAAAAATCGAGACAAGTATGCGTAAATTTCAATCTCTGCTGATAGCAGGCCTGCTCTGTTGCTTGAGCGGCCAAGCGCAGCAATTGTTTTATCTGCCAACTTCCGCACCCGTGGCAGAGGATACGGAGCGAGTGGTCGGAGAGGGAAACGATAAGAATATCGTGGGCGTGGTGCGTCCTGCTGTCGAGGTATATCTGCCTGCAGAGGAGAAGCGAAACGGCTGCGCGGTCATCTTATGTCCGGGCGGTGCGCTGAGGGCGTTGTCGTGGGGTAATGATGTGGAGAAGATGGCTGCCTTTCTGAATGAGCGTGGCATTGCTGCGATAGGCTTGAAGTATCATCTCAATTCGTTGCCGATGCCTAAAGGGATGAAAATGCCTCCAACGGTGGATGTGACGCGGATTGACTATTTCCCTCAGGCTGATGCCAACCCACTTCACTTCCCTGAGGGCGATTCCATCATGCTGCTTGCAGTGGAGGATGCCAGGACCGCTATGCGCTTTGTGCGCGCGCATGCCGAGGAGTGGGGTATTGACGCGAATAAGGTCGGCTTTCTTGGTTTCTCTGCTGGCGGAGGGGTGGCGATAGCTGCTACGATACTGGCAGAGAATGAGAAGGAGCGACCTGACTTCTTGTGTACGAACTACGGGCCATCGCTGATGCCTGTGTCGGTGCCCTCGCCAGCGCCGCCGCTGTTGGTGATGACGCGGGCGGATCATCCCAATGTGGCTGCTGGCTCGCTGGCGCTTTTCCTGGAATGGAAGAAGGCGGGCGGCAATGCCGAGCTGCATGTGTATGGAGATGGCAGGGGACCTTATGTGCTGATGGAGGAAACGGGAGAGACGACAACCGAGTCGTGGAGCCGGCAGTTTGTCCTTTGGCTGCAGGCAAAAGGCTTTATAGGGAAATAGTGCTGATAGCTATAGAAAGTAAAGAAGTCTCTTCGGAGGCTTCTTTTTTGTGCTATCTGCATTGCTTCAGCTCTTCTTTGAGCTGTCCGCGAGGTATGCCAAGCTGGATGGCGCGCTCGAAGTCTTGTTTGGCGAGCCGCTTGTTTTCTTGGCTGAGGTGGAGATAGGCTCGTGTGAGGAGCATGTTGGTGTTGTCTGGTTCAAGAGACAGGGCTTTGTCCAGGTCGATGATGGCGAGCTCTTTCTGCTGTGCCTCGGCCTCTATTTCAGCGCGTACACAGTAGAGCTCGGCCTTGTCGGGATGCTGGTCGATGAGCAGAGACAGGCGCCGTATGGCTTCCTGTGGCTTGCTGGTGTTTTGGAAGAGGATGGCCATGCCGAGCTGGGCAGCATAGCTGTTGGGGTCGATGTCGAGCAGGCGCTCGTAGTCAACCTTTGCGCTGGTGTAGTCGCGCCGTTGCTGGTAGATGTAGGCGCGATTGAGCAGGGCTTCTGTGTCCTTGGGCTCAAGGTCGAGAATCTTGGTGTAATCGAGAAGCGCTTTCCCTTGGTTGCCTAAGGAGAAATAGAGATTGGCGCGCGCTTTGAGAATGGGAAGGTTGAGTGGGGCAATGCCAAGTGCCAAGTCATAGCTTTCGAGGGCTTTCATGGGCTCTCCCTTGGTTACTTGCAGGCGGCCGATGTTGGCATAGACAAGTGCATTGCGGATATTGTTGGGCGACAGCTTGAGAGCTTCGCGAAAGCGGCTGATGGCTTCGTCGTACTGCTGCGCATTGGCGGCAGCAAGTCCTTGCTCGATGCAGCTCTCAAAAGTGGGGCTGGTCGTTTGCGCTGCAGCTGGCATGGCGGTGAGGCTGATGGCCAGAAGCAGCTGGATGAAGCGGCTGCGGCTGCATGAGGAATCAGTAAGCGGCACGGTATTTGTCTTCTTTTTCATCTTCGAGCATGGACAGATAGGAGTTGTATCGGCTTTCGGCAATGTCGTGGCTTTCAACGGCTTCGCGTACTGCACAATGAGGCTCGTGGGTATGGGTGCAGTTGCTGAAACGGCAGTCGGCCGAATAGCGGAAAATCTCTTTGAAGTAATGCCCGACTTCCTCCTTCTTCATGTCGAAGGTGCCGAAGCCTTTGATGCCGGGGGTGTCGATGATGTAGCCGCCATTGTCCACCTCATACATTTCTGAGAAGGTGGTGGTGTGCTTGCCCGTTTCATAGGCGTCGCTGATTTCGCTGGTGCGCAGATTGAGGTGCGGGTAGAGGGCATTGATGAGGGTGGATTTCCCTACGCCGCTGTTGCCCGATAGAAGGGTGATTTTCCCGCTCAGCTCAGAGCGCAAGGCCTCAATGCCTGCACCTGTGGTGGCGGAGATTTTACGGCACTGGTAGCCAACGGTTTCGTAGAGGTTGATGACCGCATCGAGATATTCTTCCCATTCTGCATCGATGAGGTCTATCTTGTTGAAAAGCAGAACGACGGGGACTCGGTAGGCTTCTGCACTTGCCAAGAAGCGGTCGATGAACTGCAGGGGGGTCTCGGGTTGCTTGATGGTGACGATGAGGAAGCACATGTCCACGTTAGCCGCGATGATGTGCGACTGTTTCGACAGGTTGGTCGATTTGCGGATGATGTAGTTCTTGCGGTCATCCAGCTCTGTGATGAGCCCTTGTCTGGCTTGTTCGATGTCTCCTTCCACCTCTTGGGGGATGAAGGTGACCTTGTCGCCGATGGCTACAGGGTTGGTGGTGCGTATGCCGCGGATGCGGAAGTTACCTTTGACCTTGCAGTCAAAGATATCTCCCGCATCCGACTTGACGGTATAGCTATAGCCGGTGTTGCGTATGACGAGTCCGTGCACGTTCTGAGAGAATTGACAGTTACTGGTTGGCAGTTGTTACACTGTCATGATTTCCTTGTTCTTTTCCTCAAGCATCTCATCAATCTTCTTGATGTACTTGTCGTGAACCTTCTGCACCTTCTCTTCGTAGTCTTTCTCTACGTCTTCCGGTGTGCCGTTCTTGACAGATTTCTTGAGTTTGTCGATGGCGTCACGTCGTGCGTTGCGTACGCTCACCTTTGCGGTCTCAGCCTCTTTGGAACACTGCTTGGTGAGGTCGCGGCGACGTTCCTCTGTGAGTGGCGGAATGCCGAGGCGGATGATTTCGCCGTTGTTCTCAGGCATGATGCCTACAGAAGAGTCGATGATGGCTTTCTCGATGACGCGGAGCATGGACTTTTCCCAAGGCTTGATGGTGATGGAACGTGCATCGGGGGTGTTGAGCGATGCTACATTGCTGAGCGGAACCATGCTGCCGTAAGAATCTACGCGGATTTCATCAAGGATATGTACGTTGGCACGGCCTGCACGGATGCGGCTGAGTGCTTCTTCGAGGTGGAGAGCTGCGAATTCCATCTTTTCTTCAGCGTCTTCCAGATACTTTTTTACGTCTTCCATATGTTTGTGGTTTTTAGGGTTTACAGCTGTTTTGTTTTAACGGCTTTGATTTGCTCGTGGCTGTAAAACCGAAAGTTAAAATTCAATTTTCATTTGCGGCTCATCTGCAACTTTTCCTTGGTTGAAGGTGAAGTGCCCACGCTTTACCTTGCCGGTTTTCTTGTCTAACGCATATTGATAGGGTGATAAGGGCTTTTTGCTTTCGCGGCGCAGAAACCAGTAGATTTCTTTCCAAGTTTCAGCATAGGGATGCCGCTCGCCGAAGAGCTGCGGCTCCATATTGCAGATGTTGCGGACGATGTCGCTGATGCGCAGGCCGTTGGTACCTGCCTCGGTGAGGAGTTTCTGTAAGTTGGGCTCAAACCAGCGCATCGTTTTTGCTTGTATGTTTAGTTTAGTATGGTGCAACCTTCGCAGGGCTTCAGCTGTTTGAAGAAGTCGTTGCCCTTGTCATCAACGAGAATGAAGGCTGGGAAGTCTTCTACTTCAATCTTCCAGATGGCTTCCATGCCAAGCTCTGGGTATTCTACGCATTCGATGCTCTTGATGTTGTTCTGCGCGAGGATGGCTGCAGGTCCGCCAATAGAGCCGAGGTAGAAGCCTTTGTGGTCCTTGCATGCATTGGTTACGTCGATGGAACGGTTGCCCTTGGCAAGCATGATGCGTGAGCCGCCATGATCCTGGAACTCGTAAACGTATGGGTCCATTCGGCCGGCGGTAGTAGGACCCATGGAACCGCATGCCATGCCTGCCGGAGTCTTGGCTGGACCGGCGTAGTAGATAGGGTGATTCTTCAGGTATTCAGGCATAGGCTCTCCTGCATCCAGGCGCGCCTTGATTTTTGCGTGTGCAATGTCGCGGCCAACGATGATGGTTCCGTTGAGAGAAAGGCGGGTGCTCACAGGGTACTGAGAAAGCTGGTTGCAGACTTCGTCCATTGGGCGGTTGAGGTCCACTCTTACCACTTCTCCCTCTCCTGCGTTGCGGAGCTCTTCGGGTATGAGTTCGTATGGTTTGTCGTCCATCTTCTCAATCCAGATGCCGTCCTTGTTGATTTTTGCCTTGATGTTACGGTCGGCAGAGCATGAGACGCCGAGTCCGATAGGGCATGATGCGCCGTGGCGTGGCAGGCGGATGACACGCACGTCGTGTGCCATGTACTTTCCGCCGAACTGTGCACCGAGACCAATCTTGTATGCCTCCTGAAGGAGCTGCTTCTCAAGCTCGATGTCGCGGAATGCGCGGCCTGTCTCGTCGCCTGTTGTTGGCAGTGAGTCGTAGTAGTGTGTGGAAGCGAGCTTCACCGTGAGCAGGTTCTTCTCCGCTGATGTGCCGCCAATGACAATGGCGATGTGGTAAGGAGGGCATGCGGCAGTTCCAAGGCTCTTCATCTTTTCCACGAGGAACGGGATGAGTGTGCCAGGGTTTTGAATGCGTGCCTTCGTCTCTTGATAGAGATATGTCTTGTTGGCAGAGCCGCCTCCCTTCGTTACCATAAGGAATTTGTACTCCATGCCTTCTGTTGCTTCGATGTCGATTTGTGCAGGGAGGTTGCACTTGGTGTTCACCTCGTTGTACATGTCGAGTGGGGCATTCTGAGAGTAGCGCAGGTTCTCTTCTGTATAAGTCTTGTAAACACCCTTTGAAAGTGCTTCTTCATCGCAGAATCCAGTCCAGACGTGCTGTCCTTTCTCGCCATGAATGATGGCTGTACCTGTGTCCTGACAGAGAGGGAGCTGTCCTTTTGCGGAAACCTCTGCATTGCGCAGGAAAGTGAGCGCCACGTACTTGTCATTGTCAGAAGCCTCTGGGTCGCGGAGGATTTTAGCCACTTGCAGATTGTGGCTGCGGCGGAGCAGGAAGCTCACATCGCGGAAGGCTGCGTTGGCCATCTGGGTGAGTGCTTCAGGTGTCACCTTAAGGATTGGATTCCCTTCAAATTCGCTGACGCTGACGCCTTCTTTGGTCAGCAAGTAATATTCTGTATCGTCCTTGCCCATCTGGAACATAGGAGCGTACTTGAATTCTGGTATTTGAGCCATAATGAAATGATTGTTTGTTTTTGTTTAGTATTTGGTACAAAGATACACTAAATAAACGAAATCTCCGACTTTTTTATGTTGTTTTTTCTGAAAAAAGGTCTTGGAGGGAAGAAAAGGCCTTTTCCTGTTCTTGCTTTGTTGCCGAAATGGTTGGTTATGGCATGGTTGCCGCAGCAATCTAGCTTGTCTCTAGTTCATCCCAATATCCATTTAGAACCAGGAATCAGCGCAAGCAGACGGGTCGTCAAGTAGCTGGAGATGTATGTGCTGATTGTTATAGCGGGAATAGCTAACGATATGGGCATGAGTGGAGTCAGCGTTTCAGCCCATAGGAGCAGCCAGAACATGTGCATGAGATACATGCCGTAACTATGTTTTGAGATGTCGTGTACAATAGGGTAGAGGCGGCAAGGCTTTTCGATGCAGGTGAACAGCAAGAAGGCGCCGAAGCTGAAGATGACACAGTTCAGGGTGCAGAAGCACCAGCCAATCTCTATTTCGATGAATGTGGAGGAGGTGCCGGGAACCGCTTGCAGATAGAATGAAAGGAAGGTGGAGAGCCATCCGATGAAGAGTGACGCGAAGCCTATTGCCAAGCGACGACGACGCTCCCAGTTGATATGTTTCTTGATGTAGTGGGCGAGAATCAGATAGCCCGGGTAGCCCGAAAAGCTAAAGAGCATGTCGTACTGGTTCCACCAACATTGTCCCCAAACTTCACCCACCCATCGGTTGATGTATGGCAGGCAGGTACTTAACGCCCAAAGCAGCAGGAAGAATCTTTCTTGCTTTGCTGTTGCTGTTCGCAGCCATGGAGAGAGTATCGGTATGAGCATGTACATGCCTAGAAGTGGATACATAAACCATAAGTGTACCGCTGTAGCGGGGAAGTTGGCAGGGATGTAGACAAGCATCTTTAGTGCTTCTTCCCAAGTGATGGTGCCGAACAGCGGTGGGATGAGGCAGTAGAGCACCATGAAGAAAGCCATAGGTGGTACTGTTCTGTTGAATCGCCGCTTGAAGAAGTGACTCCAGCTTGTTCCTTCGTTCAGGGGTAGCAGCAGATAGGCTGAGCACATCATGAAGAGTGGAACGGAAATGCGTGAAAGACCGTCCCAGATACCAATCCAAAGGCGGTGTTCCTGCGAGAGAATCAGGTTGCCCTCTGGACCATAGAATGTTTCAGATGCATGTACCATGATGACAAGCAGGCAGGCAAAGACCCTGAGCCAGTCTAGAAATATGATTCTTTCTTTTTCCATCTTGTGTGTTTAAGGTTGTGTGTTGCGTGAAGGTTTGTTCTTTTTCTTTGTGAGATAGCCAATGCACTCTTTGAGAATCTTAGCCCCGAATAGTCTCAGGATGCCGAGATAGATGGGGATGGCAATCAGGATGCGGCTGATTAGCAGCAGTGGCGCGCTCTCTATCCAACAGGTGGCGAAGTAGGTGATAGCCATGGTGGTGGCGGCGATGACGAGGAAGGGGAGCATGTCCTTGAGCGCGGAGAAGAAGGGATAGCGTATCTCTTGATGGAGGAAGATGTGCCAGATGCCGACCCAGAGGATGACGATGGCACTGTATGCGATGACCATGTGCGTGGTGGAGCCGCCAAAAGCATAGACGACAAGGATGGTTCCGAGAATGGAGCAGCCTTGGGCAATGATGTTCCACATATAGACGTCGGACTTGCCTCGTGAGATGATGAGATTGAAATAGAGGGTGGCTATGGGCAGGAACGCGCCGCCAATGCAGAGAATCTGCATGAGATGAGCGGAAGGGAGCCACTTTTCTTTGATGAGCGTGACAATAAACTCGGGAGCCACCAGCGATAGTCCGAACATGACGGGGAAGGCGATGAAACTGGTGAAGCGGAGCATCTTGGAGAAGGCGCGTCGAAGCCGTTCAGGGTCGTCTCCCACTTCGACGAAGGTGGGTTGCGCCACGCCTTGCACCATGCCGGTGATGGTAGAGGCTCCCATCGTGTTCCACTTGTTGGCCTGTGTGTAAGTGCCCACTTCCACTTTTGTGTATATTTTGCCAAGTACCAAAGAGAAGATGTTGTTGTTTACTTGGTTGAAGATGTTGGTGATGAGCATCTTGGATGAGAAGCCGAACATCTCGCGGATGGGCTGCATGCTGAAGTGGAATTTGGGTTTCCATTTGGCGAAGTACCAGCTGAGGATGCTGACCATGAGGTTGAAGGTGATGGTCTGTGTGGCAAGTCCCCAGTATGCCATGTCGTTGTACACCATGATGATGCCGACCGTGCCTGATGTGAGCAGGGAGACGACAGACATGATGGCGAGTTCCCTTTGCTTGATTTGGCGGAAAAGGATGGCGCGAGGCACGATGTTGAATGATGCAATGAGAAATCCGATGAAGTAGTAGCGGGACAAATCTGTCAGGATGGGTTCCTCGAAGAAAGCTGCGAGGAGCGGTGCGCAGAAAAAGAACAAACAGTAAAGGCAGGAGCTGACGCCGATGTTGAACCAAAAGACGGAGTTATAGTCGGTATGTGTGGCATCGCGCTTGTTGGTTAAAGCGGTGACAAATCCGCTGTCTTGCAATGAGTTGGCGATGAGCGTGAAGATGGTGAGCATGCCGATAAGACCATAGTCTCCTTGGGAGAGCTCGCGTGCCAAGACGATGCCGAATACAGCATTAAGCATCTGCATGGCGCCATTGTTCAAGGCTCCCCAGAAGAAGCCTTTGGCTGTTTTCTCTTTGAGATTAGTTGTAGGCATTGACGATTTGTCCGTTGTAGTTGATGCGGTATCGGTAAAGTCCGCGCTTGTTGGTTAATTGAGCGTCTGCTGGTATCTTGTAGATGGCTCCGTAGTTGTTCATGTCGTATACGACTTGGCACTTGGCGCATTTGGCATAGCCGTCGCTGTCAAGCGTGAGCCGTCGGGCCGCACGGTCGCAGATGGGGCAGGCGAGGTCGTAGCAGAGCGACTCGCCATAGTGGTTTGTGCCTACGATGAGGCCGCCCAGCCCGAGGCCGAAGTCTTTGCTTAGAGCATCGACGGTGTAGTCGTTGGAGCTGGAGCTGTTGGTGATGGAGAATTTGGTGACTCCGTTCACTACGCGCTTTCTGATGCTGGCAAACTGTCCGTAGTTGCCCATCACGTTGAACAGCTCTGCGTATTGATGCACGTCAAAACGGCAGAAGACGTATTCTCTCTTGGAGAACGTGGGGGTGGCTTCGTCATCGGTGCATGCGGCAAGCACTGAGGTCAGAATGGCGATAGTGCTGATAATGGTTAGAATCTTTTTCATCAGAAGTACAAGTTGGGGTTGTTAATGATGCTGTCGATTCTCTCTAATTCTTCCTCGCTGAAAGAGGGGTTGTCGAGTGTTGCCAGATTGTTCTCTAACTGCGCTACCGAGGAGGTGCCGATGATGCAGCTGGTCACGCGCTTGTCTGCCAAGACCCATGCCAGTGCCATTTGGGCGATGCTTTGCTTGCGTTCTTCGGCGATGACGGCGAGTTTCTTCACTGCTTCTACTCGCTCTTCTGTCACTTGGCTCAGTTGCAGGAACCCAGTGCTCCTTGCCGCACGGCTGCCTTCGGGAATGCCGTTGTTGTACTTGCCGGTCAGAAGTCCTTGCGCCAGTGGGGAGAAACAGATGATGCCGCTGCCGTTGTCGGCGGCTATTTGGAAGTTGTTGTTCTTCGCTTTTGGGTCGAACATGGAACAGCGGTACTGCGAGAGCAGGCAGGGCACATGCGCCTCCTTCAGTATGTCGTAGCATCGCTGTTGCAGTTCTGGCGGATACTTCGAGATGCCCACATAGAGCGCCTTTCCTTGTCGCACCAAGTCGATGAGTGCCTGCATGGTCTCTTCGATGGGTGTCACACCGTCGTAGCGATGGCTGTAGAAGATGTCGAAGTATTCCAATCCTGTGCGTTTCAAGCTTTGGTCGCAGCTGGCAATCAGGTTCTTGCGGCTGCTGCCCGTGCCATACACCCCTGGCCACATGTCGTGTCCTGCCTTTGAGGAGATGAACATCTCATCGCGATGGCTTGCCAGCTGATTCTTCAGGATGCGTCCGAAGTTCTCTTCAGCAGAGCCTGGCACGGGACCATAGTTGTTTGCCAAATCGAAATGGCAGATGCCCGCCTCGAATGCCTTGACCACCATCTGCGTGGCGACCGAAAAGTCATCCACACTGCCGAAGTTGTGCCACAAGCCGAGACTCAGCACTGGCAACTGTATGCCTGAATGTCCGCAATATTTGTATATCATATTATTCGTTTTGTTGGTTAATCAGATTCACGACCACCTTCACCATTACGTCTTTCTCCTCGTTTTGGCTCTTGTATTGGTCGCAAAGATACGAAGAATAATTGAAAAGTTCTCTCTCTGTCGTGGAAAAATGATATCCTTCTGTTCTTGCTGCAGTTTTCTCAATAAGAAGGGGGAGACGCGTCTGGTTGAGGCGCTCCCGACGTTATGCCAAGTTGGGGGGGCACGTCGCGGAATCTGTTTTTAGCTTCTTTCATGTACCGCAGAAAACCCTCTTCCAAAACGCAGCGCTTTGTGCCTCAAAACAGGTGAGAG
>JAUMXY010000026.1:0-212 GCA_030528885.1 Bacteroidales bacterium
CCCCGTTTCCCAAACACCGCCTCCGACTTAATGCAGACACCGCCACCCAAACAATACAAACACAGCCAACCTAATATTTGCGACACAGCCACCACCTACCCCCATACACCGCCATCCCCACAACCACACCACCGCATCCATCCGCACCCCAACACCAACAGCTCGCGCCCCCGCCGGGGCGGGCCGCCCCGCCGGGCCGCGCCCGGGCCGGC
>JAUMXY010000026.1:222-41402 GCA_030528885.1 Bacteroidales bacterium
CCCATGGCAGTAACCCCCCTCATCCCCACACCATTCACTTCCCCACCTGAACGCCAGCACCCTTCCCCCCGCCACCCCATCAACTTCCTTGCCCTCATCTCTGCAACCCTCTCAACACCAAACCATTCCTCTCCACATTCTCCCATCTTTAACCCTTTCATCCTCACCCCGTCAACTTCCCCACCCTCACCTCTGCAACTCTCCCGTCCTCACATCATTCACTTCCCCATCCTCTTACCAACACCCTTCCCATCCTTACACCATCCTCTCCCACCCCACCTCCCCGGCACTTACACATTATTATATATATAAGCCCTGCCACCCTCACCGTTTCCCTTCTCCCTCCTCCAGACCCTCCCCCACCCTCAAACCATTTCACCATTACCACACACAAACGTTACTACACTACAACACAAAAACATAAACACATCATAACAATAAACCCAAACACCATTAACACAAAACAACGAAAAAACATAAAAACAGAAAACCAACAAAACAAAACAACAGAAATAACAAAATAAAATAAATACAGAATAACAATACCATCAAATAAAGATAATAAAGTAATAACAGAATAACGGAACAACAAACAAAACGAAATAACAATAATACAATTATAAGATAATAACGTATTAACAATAATATCGTTTATACGTTAATATCATTATAACGGAATAACCATTATTCCATTTATTCGTTATTACCATTAAATCTTTATACCTTTATATCATATAAACGAAATAACAACTACCTCCGCCATGCAGGCGTATTGCCCCCAGCCACCCCGAGCGGTCGCCCCTCCTCACCGGCAGCGGCTGTCAGTGCAGCTGGCAGGCCATCCGTCAGCAGGGTAGGGGAGGAAACTGCAAGTGGTGGCAAGCTGCGTGGCAGGTGTGGAAGTCACAGAGGTGACGATGGGTGAGGGGATTGGAAGAGGGTCAGGAAATGAATGGTTGGGGGATGATAGGGTTAGTGATGTGGAGGCGTGAGGTTTACTGACGTGAGAGTGGGGTAGTGGATGGTTGTGGGATGAGAGGGGTGGCGATGTGGCGGCGAGAGAGTTGCTGACGTGAGGGTGGGGTAGGGGAGGGAGCGGTTGAATGTTGAAGAAACAAATCATTCAGCACTCGCTACGCCAAAGCGGAAAGAGGTAATCCCTTATGCCATTTGCAATATCGCGCCCAATGCAGGATCAGCATACTGTGTGTGGTGAAATCTTTGATAGACAGTTTCAGCCCACTTGACAATGCTGGCCAAGAACATTGCATAAGCCACAAAAGGAAGATTGTTAAAAAAATCTTTATACATATTATGTTGATTTTACAAATTTATTATTAATTTTGCATCGGTTAGAGGCAACTCTTTCCGTGGCATATTAAAAAAAGAGGCGTTATGTCTTGTTCTTGTATGTGAAAAGCCTAGGAAACTTGCTCACACTGAAAACAAGAAATGATATGACGGTCTCCGCGTTTGACGTGGGGCTGTTATTTCCATATCTGTTTTCAGAGGTTATCCTAGCACCTTCACATAGAGATGTGGCATACAGTTCCACGCTTCTTATAACCGATTTTAAGCCTTTGTGGTAGCTGGGAGGCATTATGAAAAATACATGAAAAGATTAGTATTCTTAATGGCCGTCGTGCTGATGGCCATAGGTGTTAAGGCGCAAGTCGCTCAGATTGCAGTTCTTTCTAACGAAGGCAAACTCTCGTTTTTCTATGGTGGTTCGGGCTTGATAGATGCTTATGAGAAGGCTGTTGATGGTGATGTCATCACGCTTTCGTCCGGCAGTTTCCATGCGGTGGACATCAAGAAGGCAATTACTGTGCGTGGTGTCGGAATTGTTCTGGAAAACGATAAAACGCTGTCCCCCACATACATTAATGGCGAAATGGAAGTAGACCTGCCAGAAGAGTCTGCTGACCGCCAGCTGAATTTCGAAGGGTTGACGTTCATGGAAAGTGTTGGCGTAATATACGTGAAAGATGTAATTTTCCAGAAGTGCGAGTTTCTGGGAGGCGTGTATGGAGACAATGATCCTGATAGAGCGGAAGAGCAGAAAACGTGCCAGTATAAGTTCATCCATTGCCTTAGTACCGCGGAGCATCATGTCTTTGGATTCCGTTATGGGAACCTTTCGTTAATCAACAGCGTAGTGACGAATCTTGATACAGAGGGCAATAAGTACCAGAATTCCTATATCGTGAACAGCGTGGTGAGAGGTCGTTCTTATCTGTATAATTGCAATTTCAATAACTCTGTCATTTTTAGGAATGCCAGCGATTCTTTTGGTCAAATCCAAGACTCCAGTCTTGGTTCCAACAGCATCGTTGCCGGCAAGGACATGGGCTTCAAGTTTGGCAAGAACATCACCTTTGTCGACAGCGTTGAAGGCCTGTTTAAGGAGGGCTCCTTCTATGAGTTGACCGACAAGGCTGCCGACATTCTGGGCACTGACGGCAAGCAAGTAGGCATCTATGGCGGCGTCTTCCCGTTCGAAGCGGCAGCGTCAGGTCCTAAGGTGAAGAAGTTTGATGTTTCTCCTAAGACTACGGCTGACGGCAAGCTGAGTGTAGATATCGAGATAGCAGAATAAATGTTCATGCGCATGAAACGTTATTTCTTTATTTCATTCCTTCTGCTTCTGTTTGCGGTCAATGTCTCTGGCCAGTTGCAGTACCGCTACTGGTTCGACGATGACTCGCATCTGGTGACAGGCAGCCTTTCAGGCGGTTCGCAGCGAATCGTTCTGGATGTTCCCGAGCTTGCCGGCTCGCTGCATCAGCTGAACTTTCAGGTATGTGACGAAACAGGCCGCTGGTCTTCTCCGCAGTCAGCGTATTTCACCGTGCAGGACAGCGCAGAAGCTTATACGCACCATTTCTGGTTCGACGACTCTCCTGAGCTCATGACCATTCCTGGCGGCAACTCGAGCATGACGTTTGACGCGTCAAGCCTTTCTCTGGGACTGCATACCTTGAACTATGTCGCAGCGAGCAGCAAGGGAACGACGCAAGTGAAAAGCGCGGTGTTTGCTCGGCTGATGGAGTTTGACTCTAACGACTTGTCTGGCATGAAGGTGCATGCTTTTGTGAACAATGACTCTTTGAGGCAATACCCTTGCAGCATAGTGGGCAGGCTGGTTCATGTTGATATGGACTTCAGCTCCTTGAAAGACGGTCTCCACAAACTGACTGTCATACTGGAAGACGAGGCTTCAAAGGCAATCTCTGTGCTCAGCAGCTCTTACTTCTTCAAGGTGTCTTCAGAAGACAGCAGCATCAGCAAGTTCATGTACTGGTTCAACGACGACATGGAGTCTGTGGTTACGGTCGACGTGAATTCGCAGGAGACACCTTATCACATCTACGGGCTGTGGGACGTGAAGTCGTACCCCTTCCGTTCTGAGTCATTCTCACTGTCGGTAGAGGAGGGCAGGCTCGTGGCTTATGCCGTCAATCAGTTCAATGCCTTTGCGCTGAACGGGGATGGCGTCATTGCCTCTCCCGTCATGACATCACCGTTCAGCGACATGAATGTGAGCAGGGATTATCCCCTCAGCGAGGTGAATGCCCTTGCCCCTTGCGAGGGCAAGAGCATCGGCTGGATAGAGGAGAACCAAATCAAGTGGTTCTCCCTTCAGGCAGGCGTGGGCGATTCGCTGACTTTCAAGGCAAACACTCCTTGTGCCATGGACTTGTTCTCCGCCTCGGGCAAGAGACTCTGGTCGTGCCAGGGAGGCGATGCCACCTTCGCTTCTGGCTTGCACGTTTGGGAGGAAGGCACCTGCTATCTGGCTGTCCATGACACGCAGTATGCCGACGAAGTCACTCTCGACTATACCCTCATCGACCGCTACTGCCTGCTGGAGCACACGCCCGACAGTTCGGCTAAGGGTGACATCTTGGTACTCGACCTCACGGGCAACGGCTTCGAAGACTTGAAGCACGTGGAACTGGTGGCTACCGACACGGCTGTTGCGGCCTACGAGGTGGATGTCAAGGATTACGGCAAGGCATACGCCAAGTTCAACCTGCTGAAGTATCCGAAAAAGGAGGATGTATTCGACTTGCGCCTCACCTTCGGAGAAAATGGCGAAGATGAAGTTCTTGTGAAAGATGGCTTCACGCTCATGGAGATGAGGAAGGGAGAGATAAAGGTGGAGGTTTTGCCTTCTTACAGGGTGAGCACGCCTTACGACGTGACCATCAGGATTACCAACACCGGCAATGTGCCTTACTGGGGCGTGCCGTTCAACATCGGTCTTGACAAGACGGGAGCCGGCTCTGTCATGGACTTCAAGAACTTCACGCCGTATGTTGACGAAACGCTGGCTGACAGCATTCCGATAGGCTACTTCACCGAGAACTTCCTGGGCACCAAGGAGCACGGATGGTTCTTCCCCATGATGATTCCTTATATTGGTGCAGAAGAGGTCATAGACTTGACGATAGGCTTTGTGGGCGAAGCGCACAAGAGAGTCAACCTCTATGCATGGACGGGCGAGCCTTGGAGCGAGGGATTCCAAAAGTTTACTACGCTTGACCACTGCTTTGCCGATTATCTTGATCCTAAACTCAACTACATCACAGCTGGGCAGGTTTGCTACTACAACATTCTTGCTATGGCTTCGGATACCACATCTGCAGAGGTCCCCAACGAGGCAAACCAAAGGGCGACAGACTACTATGATGAAGCAGTAGATCTGACTCAAGACTATATGCAAGGGCGGATAGAGGATTTGGCAGAAAAACAAATAGAAAAAGGAATGGAGAAGACTTTTGGCAAGCAAGCGACCAAGGCATTCAAAAAAGCGAGTCAATTGGCTGAGGCGAATGCGAATGTGGCGGTAGCTACAGGTATGGCTATTGGAGGAACTATTAATGGTCTTCGTCTCAGAAACTCCGATCCTTCGTTGTATGGCATTGACCCAAGTGATGAGACCTATAGCGCTTTGTTTGAATATAGGGATAACTTGAGGAGGAATATGCCACATCCATCTGCAATCTTAATGAGAGCATTTGGAATGGAGATACCTGACTGCAGTGAGAACCCTAATCCGCGCCCAAGACCACATGAAGTGGAGATTCTTCAGGAATTTGACCCTAACGACATCTACGGCTACAAGTCAGAGAGCGGTTCGGAATACATCGGCATCGACGTGGAGGAACTCCCTTACTGCATTGAGTTTGAGAACTCGCCCGAGCTGGCCAATGCCGCTGCCAACCTGATTGTGGTGGAGGATGTGCTGAATCCTGAGATTTTCGACTTGGATACATTCAGTCCTACAACGGTGACCTTCGGAAAGTATGAGGTGGCACTGCATGGAGAGCAGGAGTATGCGGGAACTGTGGACATGCGTCCAGCTGTCAATGCGCTGGCCGAGGTCAAGCTCTCCATCGACAAGAAGACGGGCAAAATGACTTGCAGCATCAAGTCGCTCGACCCGATGACGCTGGAGCACACCACGCATTACCAGCAAGGTGTGTTGCCGGTCAACAAGGCGAATGGCGAGGGCATCGGCACCATCAACTTCACCGTTGCGCTGAAGAAGAGCCTTGGAGATGGCGTTTCTGTCGACAATGGCGCGTCTATCGTCTTTGGCACTCATGAAGCCATCAAGACTCCAGTATGGCACAATGTGACCGACTTTGTTAGGCCAACAAGCCGCGTTTCGGACATTGAAGTGCTTTCTCCTTCAGAAATAGAGCTGACGCTCGACAGCTACGACGCTGGCAGCGGCATTTGGAAGCTTGACTTGTACTGCAGCACCGACTCATGCAAGACGTGGACCTGCATTGCGCAAGGATTGAACGCTTCAAAGCATAAGGTGTCCGTCGCCGAAGCGACTGACTATCGCTTTGCTTGCCTTGCGACCGACCACGCCGGCAATGGCGAAGTGAAGGAACTGCGTTCAGAGGCATCCTACAAAGATGGGGTAGTGGAGACTTCCATTGCTACTGTGCAGCAAGGCACAGTGTCTGATGAAGGATGGCATAACCTGCTGGGGCAGAAGGTGAAGGGTACTTTGCTTCCTGGTGTGTATATTGTGGGTGGCAAGAAGGTCGTGGTGCGGTAGCCAAGTCCTTCCATTGCTTTCTCTTTTGATGAATTGCGGAGAAACGGTCTAAACAGATGACCGAATCTCCGCAATTCTCATTTCTTTGCTTTCTTGATATTTGAGTGAATTAAAGAAGCATTCAGAATTGCATAAATATCCTGTCTGTGTATGGGGTGAAAAAGGATAAAAAAGGATAGGGTGAAACAGTTGGTGGGGAATGAAAGGTTCAAAAGGCATCAAAAGGCGGCGTCAAATGTTAGGGGTTGTTAAATGATGCTGGTTTGTTAAAAGAGGGTGTGCCACCATCGGCACACCCTCTTTGCTGCTGCTGCCCTGCTTGGCTGCTGCCGCAGCGCGAAAATGTTATATGTGGATGGTAAACAATCGGAAAATGAAGAAAATTAATGGGGGGGGGTAAAAAAGGATAAAAAGGATAAGGAAAAAATTTGGCAGTGTGGGAAATATGTTGTATTTTTGCAACCGCTGTGCTGAAATGGGCATGGCGGAGAAGTAGGGAGGAGGATTGTTGATAGGAACTTTGTTGACTTGGGCGTGGCTCGATGCGCTGCTGGTGCGGTGTGGTTGGCTGTCGCCGCGGAGCAGTGATAATTAACGTGGAACTAATTAATGATGTATAACTGAATCTACTATGATGAAACAAGAAACAACACAAATGGGAATGAAGCAGTCGGTCTCGCAGATGGCGATGGGCTGGCGAGTCGTCTGCGTATTGCTGATGCTTGGCATGGCTGTGCTGAGCAGCATGATGGCGTTCTGATTGGCCGGTCGGTCGGGTAGGGCGCTGTTGGGTGCTCTGGCGGTCTTTTTATTGGCTCTTTAATTTGCTTTTGTTATGAAGATGAGACGTTTTTTGTTGGCTTGTGCGCTGGCGGTGCCGGTGCTGGGCTTGCTGGCTTGGGGGGATGGTGGCGCTGATGCTGCTTGTTCTGCCGAGGGGGATGGTGTGCCTGGCGCTGAGGTGCGGGGCGGTTCGGCTGTGGCTGTGCTGTCTGCTGATGTGCCTAAGGTGTATATGACGCGGGATATTTCGGCTGATGGGCTGGTGCGTGTGTTTGAGGCTCTTGGGGTGAGGCCTGAGGGCAGGGTGGCGGTGAAGATTAGCACGGGTGAGCCTGGCGGTAAGAATTTTTTGCAGCCTTCGCTGATTGGCAAGCTGGTGCAGCGGCTGGAGGGGACGATTGTGGAGTGCAATACGGCTTATGGGGGCAGGAGGAGCTCGACGGAGGAGCATCTGAAGGCGGCTCGTGAGCATGGTTTCTTTGATGTTGCTGAGGTGGATATCATGGATGCGGAGGGTGACTTGCGCCTGGCGGTGCGTGACTCGTCGCACATTAAGTATAATTTGGTGGGCTCTCACTTGGAGCGTTATGAGTTTATGGTGAATCTGGCTCATTTTAAGGGGCATGCGATGGGTGGCTTTGGCGGTGTGCTGAAGAATCAGTCGATTGGTGTGGCTTCGGCGAGTGGCAAGGCTTATATTCACAGTGCGGGGGTGACGACTGATGTGGGTAGGATGTGGCGGCATACGCGTGACCAGATTGGTTTTCTGGAGTCGATGGCTGCTGCTGCTCAGTCGGTGCATGAGTATTTTGGCGGCGGGGAGCGCATTGTGTATATTAATGTGATGAATAACATGTCGGTTGACTGTGACTGTGATGCTCATCCTGCGGCTCCGCTGCTGAGGGATGTGGGCATTTTGGCGTCGTGCGACCCTGTGGCGCTTGATCAGGCTTGTCTTGACATTGTGTTTAGCATTGTGCCTGAGCCGGGCAATGATAATGGTCCGCTGCTGGAACGTATCAGGAGCCGTCATGGCACGCATATTGTGGAGTATGCGGAGGGGATTGGCTTGGGCAGCCGCAAGTATGAGCTGGTGGAGATGGAGTAGTTTTTTCTTTTTTTTGCAATGATGTGAAGGCAGGGAGACTCGTGTGGGTCTCCCTGCTTTGTTTGTGTGCGCGTGCGGTGTGTGCTGCGCGTGGTATGTTGCTGTTTTTCTGTTGTGTGTGTTGGTGTGTCGGGTGTGTGTCAGTCGAGTTGTGTGACGATTTCCTGGATGGGCTTTCTTGTTGTGCCTCTGGGCTTGTCGTCGGGGTGTGGGTGTCCGATGGGTATGAGGACTGCCGGCTCTTGGTTGTCGGGCAGGTTGAGCAGCTGCTGGCAGAGCTTGGCGTCGAAGTTGCATATCCAGCATGTGCCGAGTCCTATTTCTGCTGCTGCGAGGCAGATGTGTTCGGTGGCGATGGCTATGTCGATGTCGCCGTGGTCTTTGCCGTCGATGCGTCGGTGCCATGACTGGTCGTGGCAGATGCAGGCTACGATGCAGAGGGGCGCGGTGGCCAGCCAGTCGCGGTTGTAGGTCTGCTGCAGTTTCTGTATGGTTTCGGGTGTGCGCGCGATGTAGAAGTGCCAGGGCTGGAAGTTGACTGCGGATGGCGCTGTGCGTGCGCATTCGAGTATGTAGTCGAGCTGCTCCTGTGTGACGGGCTCTGGGCTGTAGAGCCTGACGGAGTAGCGTTTTTTTGCTAGTTCTTGGAAGGTCATGTTGCTGTGTGTGGTTAGCTTCTTGTCTTGTATTCTTTGATGATTTTCTCTACTTTCTTGGCTCCGCTCTCGTCGAGTCGCATGTCGCGGTAGTGGCGTTCCATGAATTCGTGTATGGCGGTGAAGATGACTTCTTTGTAGTCGAAGTTCTGGAATGTCTTGATGAGCCGGAGCTGCAGTTCGGTCTCGTCGTCGATGTAGACGAGCTTGGCGAGCTTCTTGCTGAGCAGTGTCTGCTTTCTGGCTGGCCTTCCCACTTGCTGGTAGGCTGCTGCCGCCATGGTCTGCTCGGCTGGCTGCGGCTCGGGTTCTGCTGCCGGCGATGGCTTTCGCTGGCTGCCTGTGCTGTCGGCTTTGACTTCGTCGAGGAAGCTGCCTATGCCGAGGTCTTTTCTTTTGTTGTTGGCCATGTTGTTGATGGGTGTTTAGTCGTTGTTTTCTTCTTCAGCCTTTCGGGCTATGGTTTTCCAGTTCTTGGGTCTCTTCTCTCCGGTCAGCTCTTCAGCCAGGCGCATGTAGTCTTCCGCTCCGTTGCTTTCGGGGGCGTACTCGAAGATGGTCTGGTGGCCGAGGGGCGACTCGTCGAACTTGACGCACCGGCGTATCTTGGTCTTGAGGGTCGGCACCTCGTCCTGCCGCTCGAAGTATCGGCTCACTTCCTTGGCTATCTTGGTCTGCTTGTCGTACTTCACGAGCAGGTATCCCTCTATCTTCAGCTCGGGGTTGATTTCCTGCTGTATTTCCTTGATGGCGAGCAGCAGGTTCTGCATGCCTTGCAGTGAGAATCCGCTGCACTCGGTGGGGATGATGACGGCGTCGCTGGCCGAGAGGGCGTTGTCGTTCAGCACCGAGTCGCCCGGCGCGCAGTCGATGACCACGTAGTCATACTCCGCCTTCACCTGCTCCAGCTTCCTGGCCAGAATCGTCTCGCGGCTCCGCTTGTTCAGCAGCTCCGCCTCCATGTTGCGCAGCGCCTTCGATGCCGGGATGTACTCCAGCCCGTCATAGCGTATGTAGATGGGCGGGCTGACCGGCTCCTTCAGCCAGTCGCTCAGCGTGGGGTCGCCCTCCTTCTGCGAGAAACCGAGCACGCCCGACAGGTTGCACTGCTGGTCCGTGTCGATGATGAGCACCTTCTTGCCCATAATCCACAGCGCCGTAGCCAGGTTGGCGCACGTCGTCGTCTTCGCCACGCCGCCCTTATGATTCAGAAAACTGATGATTTTTGTCATGTCTGTCTTTCTCCTTTCGTTTAGCCCCCGCGGGGGTTATTTCCTCATTTACAATTAGAATCGTTGCAAATTTACTCTTTTTCTGTGAAACGACAAAACATTTAACCGAAATTATTTTATAATGATATTCCTCACCCTCCTCCTCCTTCCTCCCCGGCTCTCTTTTCCCCCTCCTCGCCGTCCCTCATCGGCGTGCGCTGCCCCCCTCTTTTTCGGTCAGCCTTCCCCTCCCTCAGCCTTCAGCCGCCTCCGCCTTATGGCGAACACAGCCTCCCTAATATTTGCGACATGGTGTTCCAAATATTATGCAGGCGGTGCGCGCAAGCCGCCAGCGCGGGGTGGTGGCATGCAAAAAGCGCCCTGCACCGTCGATTCGGTGCAGGGCGCTTTGCGCTGGCGGCAGGGTGGGCTGGTTTCTTCCTCTGCCTGCTTGTTTTGCGATTGCAAAAGGCGATGGTAATACTGAGATGCAATGTTTCGGTCAAGAGTCCTCACACTCCACATCTCATGAACAGACTCTTGCAAGTACCAGTCTCTGACCTCTTTATCTGTCACTCTCAGCAAGGTGCGGTAATGTGACCATGATAGGATTGGGGAGTCCGATGATGTGGATGCAAAAAAATGTCACTCGTTGGGGTTCCAGTCGCGCACGGAGCGTATGCCGTTCACTCCGCCCTGTCCGATGGTGGCGTTGTTGTGGATGAACTGCCAGCTTGGGCTCTGGCCGTCCTTGCCGTTGCCCAGCAGTCCGTTGGAGTAGTAGGTGCTGACCATCGTATATCCGTTCCACCAGCTGGTGTTCTTGCAGTATAGGTACATGAGCGCAGCTTCGCGTACGTTGGGCACTCGGTAGCCGTCGGCACAGGGCGAGTTGCCGTTTTCGAGCGATGCTTTCAGGTCGAGGTAGGCCTGGTATCCGCTTGCTGTGCCGAAGGAGGTGAGCGGCCCTGTTTCGAAGCCGTAGAAGGTGCGGCTTATTTCGGAGTGCTCGTCGGCAGGTTCCAGTTCGCGTGTGGTGTAGAAGCGGATGGACTTGTCGTTGATGTTCGACAGGTCGAAGCGGAAGACGGTGTTCTGGTTCACAGTGCCTGTGCCCACTTGGCTGAATTTGATGAGCGATTCGGGTGTGTCGGTCAGAATGGCGCTTCTGGCTTCCGCTTCAGAGGCGTAGTCCATGCCGAGGTTGCGCACGCAGCGGACGGAGTAGGGACCGGGCTTGCTGTAGCCGATGTCGGAACGGTAGGGGCTGGTCGAGATGCCCTCCTCGGCCCACAGGATGAGGGGGTAGTTGCTGCTGCTCTTGGTGCTGGCGATGATGTGGTTGCGCCACGGGTGCGCTCCGGGGTAGGGGCTGGTGGTCTGCGCGCCTCGTGCCGAGGAGTAGAGGCAGGCGTCGCTGGTGAGTCCCTGCTCACCCATGTAGAGTCCGTAGAGCTGGTCGATGGAGGCGATGTACCACCGCATCTCGCTGGCGTCGATGATGCCGTTTCCGTTGTTGTCGCGGTTGCGCATGAGGGGTGCATAGCGCAGCACGGCATAGTTGTCTTTCAGGAAGTAGGTCTTCTTTTCGGCCGTGGCAGGGTAGTCGTTCTCGCGGCTAAAGTTGAGATAGTCGTCCCATCTGACTGTGCCTGTGTAGCTGCCGCCACTTATGAGTCCCCACAGGCAGGCGGTGTTGTAGAGCCCGTTGGTCTGCGAGGTGTTGCCCACGTTGGTTTGCGTGCCGGGTTCATTCGAGCTGGTCTCGCTGGTGGTGTAGAACCACAGTCCCGAGCTGGCTGTTTCGTCGTCTGTCTCGCAACCCCATGCAGTGGTGAGCGCATCCTTGTGCAGGTTGTAGGGTGTCTGTATGGCACGCTGCACGATGGAGATGACGCTGGCCGTGGTGCTGCTTGCGCCGTCGAGGCTCACTCTGTTGTCGCTGAGGATGTGCATGATTCGGTTGGGCTGGTTCACAAACTCCTTCCACAGTCCTTCGCGCTTCTCGCCCGTGATGGGGTCTTCCTCGTAGTAGAACTCGTTGATGAATGCCGTCACGTAGAGTCGGTAGCGGTTCTGCTCCCCCTCGGGATAGCTGGTGTCCACTTCCGGCTTGAAGGCGCTGGTGGCGGGATTGGACAGGAGCTTGTTCCTCTCGTCCTTGACAAAGCGTGTGAACTCCAGCACGTCCATCAGGCGGCTGTCATCGTCGCCCGGATACCACTGGTTGGCTTGGCTGTAGCTGCCGCTGGCAGCCACGTCGTTCACCATGAACTGCACCCACTTGTAGTCCATGCCGGTCGGTATCTCCACGCCGCCTACCTTCTCGGGTGTTCCTTCGCGTCCGAAGGGTGTCTTCACATACCATGTGAGTGCTTCAGAGCTGATCATTTCCGAATCGAACACAAAAACGCGCTGTCCGTAGTGGGCATCGAAGGTGTGCACGACTTCTCGGGCCACATAAACCGATCCTGTCGCTCCCGGCTCGTCCTCCTGCACGTCGTCGGCCGTTCCGTTGGAGGTGTTCACCTCCAGTTCTATCTTGTTCACGCCCTTGATGGTGATGGTGTAGGTGTAGTGCGTGTTGCGCTCAATGTCGTAGTTGTCTTTCGATGTGCTGATGTCGCCCAGATGGATGTAGTAGGTGACGTTGGCCTCGAGGTGTTGCTGCTGCTGTCCGGTCACATCGACATCCATCTTCACTGTTCCCTTGATTTCCAGGTATGTGCCTTCCTCGGGAGCGTACTTCCACTGATTGCCCGAGGTCATGTACTTGCCGTTGGCATCCTTGGTCCGCATGTCGCGCAAGTGGAAATTTCCGCCCACGGTCTGCTTCATTGTTTCGCGGTTTTCCAGCATGTAGAAGGAGAATCCGTTCATATCCGATGTGACGGTCTGCTGATTTCCCTGCTGGTCGGTGTAGGTGAATGTGCTTTCCTCTGCTGTCTCAAATCCTACAGCTTCAGAGTTGAAGTAGCCTGCCTGATTGTATTCATAATCAGCAGGGTAGCTTGTGCGGCTGCGCTCCATCACATAGGCAGCCTTGGGTAGATTCATCACTCTCCACGACTCGGGAATAAAGGCTGTGAGCTTCTGCATGGTTGTCACCTCGCCCTCTTTCGTCGAGAGCTCGTTGCCTGTTGCCACACGAACATAGACTTGCACTTTGGCGTCCATGCGGGTGAGGTCGGCGGTGATGTTGCTGCCGTCCTTCACCATTTCGCCGCTTTCCAGAATGCTGACTCCTTCCACGCAGGCTGTCATGGGGAAGTAGCCATTACGGCTCGTAATCTCTTGCCTCAGCGTGGCATCCAGCGCCCACAGCTCGTTCACGGTGCGCACGGTGTTGAGACGCTCGGGCGAGATGTTCACCATGTCGGCATCGATGTTGGCTATCAGGTACAGGCTTCCGTTGGTCAGTGCTGGAGCCTTGATGCGCACCGTGCCTGAGGTCTGCGCTCCGCCAGCCGTCGTCATGTTGCTGACTGTCCAGCAGTTGGCATCTGTCAGCTGGGCGGTGCTGCCGTATTTGTTGCTGTTGTCGAAGTAATGGGAATAGACGCGCTCGCCATTGGCGGCAAAGATATAGACCATGAGATTCTGCACACGCGACTCGGGCACTACGTCCAGAGTGGCGCGCGTGGTCAGTTCAACCTCTTCAAAATCAGTCTGCCCGAAGTTGATGTCAACGGTCACCTCCTGGTTGCTCACTGTGCCGTCGCGCACCAAGTCCTCGTCGCTGCATGCTGTGGCCATGCCCAGCAGCAGAGTCATGCAGAGCGCATATATGTATAATGTGTGTCTTTTCATTCCGTTCTCAGTTAAACTCAATGTTTCCGTCCTTTTTGTTCCAAGGATTGACCTTGAACATGAACTCTCCGTTCTCGTGGTTGTACGATGCAGTCACCAGCACGTCGATGAAGTCGTTGCGGCGTATGCTGGTCACGTCAGACGGGCTTCCTGTCGTGGGGTTGATGGTGGCGAGGGTGATGGGCGAACTGTGGCCTACAGCTCCTCCGCTGATGGCCACGGGATAGAAGCGGAAGCGCGTTCCCCGGCCTATGCTGTTATCTCCGCTCACATAGCTGCTGCTGCTGATGGAGATGTAGCGGTTTCCGCTGCCGCTCGACTGCATGTTGATTCCGCTGTTGCTGGAGAAGGTGAAGTATACGTTCTGCAGCGGGTCGAGGGGTAGCGAGTTGCTGGTCGGATTCTCGATGAAGTATTCTGTTGTGCTGGCGGTTTGCAGGTAGTACTGGTTGTTTGCGTGCTTTTTCAACCTCCACACGTAGTTCGCGTCCACTTCCATGTCTTCATAGAGGCTGCTCAGCTGTCCTGCCGCTGCGCTGTTGCCGTTCGCTATGAGGTAGCGGCTGCGGTTGGAGTTGTATATCAGGTAAAGTCCCTCGTCCGACACTCCGCTTGGCTGGGAGATGTAGTAGATGCTGCCCAGAATGTAAGACTTCTGTCCTGTCTCATACTCGAGGCCCAGCGTGTAGGTGTACTTATTCGTTTCGTCTCTGTTTTCAAGAATGTAGGCATCGAACACAGCAGCCTGGTTCTTGCCGTCGCCCACTTTGTTGATGCTGAGTGCTCCGCTGAAGGGCACAATGGCGTCGGATGAACTGACTGTAGGCGCGCCTTTCTCCAGCGTGTAGTCCTCGCGGAAGAGGTAGATGTAGCGTGCAGCGAAGTTGCTGCTCAGACTGAGGCTGTTGACCTTCAGCTCGTGTGTGCCGCTGTGGTTCTCTGCCTCGATGCGGATGCGAGCATAGGTGCGCATCAGCTGCACAGCCACGGCATTGTCGCCTGGGTGCAGCTCTATCTGTTGTGTGAGGGTGAGCGGCTGTGGCGTGCGTGGAGCCACATAGTCGGTGCCGGCGTCAAGCCTGAAGTTGCTGAGGGTGCTGCCGTCGGTGGTGTTCAGGAAGTTGGCAATTCCTGTATTGGGGTTAGCGGCAAAAGCCGTCTTGATGTTGCTGATGGCTGTTTCGAGAGCAGACAGTCCGTTGTAGGTTCGTGTGCCGTTTGTGCCGTCTTTTGCCATGAAGGAGCTGTAGTTGGCGACGGCCATGAGCGTGTAGATTCCTCGGCTCAGGCGTTCAATGCTGCCGTTCATCGGCTGTCCATGGCTGAAGTTTGCCACAGCTTCAGTGCAGGTGGTGGCGGTGTCTGCCACTGTGCTGCCGTCAGATGCGAGAAACCCGTTGGCTCCGTATCCGCTGCTGCTCTGCTGGATGTGGCTGCTGCCGGTGTAAAAGTCGCGGATGGCAACCAGCGTTCCCTTGCTGTCGATGAGAAACAGTGTGAGGCGATAGATCAGCTGTCCGTCCACGGCCTTTTCCCATTCGCTCCATTCTTCAGGACTATAGGGCGCATCTGCCACACCGCGTGTGCCTGGCTCTATCTGCGGATGCATCATGCTGATGCTGAGACTTGCCGGCTGCGGGTCAGTTGGCGGTTCCATGCCGCAGTCTGCCTCCTGGCTGCACGAGGCGGCGAGGAGCATGACGGCAGTCAGTGCCACAGCGGCGATGTATCTCCATGTCTTCATGTTTTTTCGCATTTCATTCGTTCAGGTCGAGGCCAACTGACGATTTCAGCAGGTTCCAGGGCGCGATGCTCAGCTTCACTTGCAGATTGGTCTCGGTGATGATGATGGTGTAGATGTATTGGTGTCCGGGAATGAACTGGCTGTTGCCGACTCCGGTTCCTGTTTCCTTAGGTATGGGCACGCGGTACACCGTGCTGCCGCCGTTTCGTGTGGTGAAGCAGAGATTCACTGTCCCGTCCGAATTTTGCGGGATGATGAGCAGGTTCCCGTTGTTGGTAGCATATTCCGTTCCCTTTGTGGTGCCTGCTGCTGTGTATGCCACGGCCACGGTGTCGGTCGAGCCGGCATGGCTGTCGAACAGCAGTCCGCTGTTTTCCCAGTAGTATATCTTCTGGCTCTCGAGCGGCTGGTATGCCTCCTGCCAGTCGATTTCGTTGGGGTTATCTTCTGTTCCGTATATGAGCAGTCCTACACTGGCAAAGTCTCGCTTGTCGCTGTTCTGCAGCCAGAACGAGGTGAGGTGGTCGGCATCCTCATAGCCCTTTTCGAAGCGGAAGCGGAACTGCAGGGCTGCCATGGCATGCTTCATGTTCAGCTCCACAGGGATGTAGAGGTTGTCGTAGTTGGTGTTGACCTGCTTGTATGCCACCAGCACGTCTTCCTGCATCGTGGCGGTGTTGTATTCCTCGATGACAAAAGTGGTGGCGTTGCTGGTCGAGAGCACGTAGTCCTTGATGGAGCGGGGGTAGTAGGCGCGGAAGCGGTAGGTTCCGAAGCGGCTCCAGATGAGCGGTTCGCCCGGATAGTTCCAGTAGCTGTAAGGATTTCCGTCCTCCTTGTCCTGATAGATGAGCTCCACGTCGGAAAAGATGTTGTAGAGGACCGACTCGCCTGCGTTCAGGTCTGCCCAGATGCCTATGCTTTGTCCGCCAAGCCCTGGCGTGCAGGCCTCCTGCAGCACCTTGTCGGCAGTCTTGCCTCCGCTGCTTTCTATCATGGCGCGGCTGCTCATTACCTCCTCCGGCTTCACATGCCAGCAGATGGGCACAGCCTCGGCTGGCGGTGCCGTTTCGGTGGCATCGTCATTGGTGCAGGCGCATACAGCGGTGAGCAGCAGGTTGATGATGATAGGGTTAAAGTTCTTCAATGTGCAGAATGGATGGGCATCAGCTCATGAAGTGCCGCGGCATGCTGCCACACCTTGTGTGCGAGCAGTGTGGCAACATGCCGTCAGCGTTTCATGTCATGAGCCGATAGTTCTTGCTGTTCAGATTAGTTGTTGATGGTGTACACAGCTGTTCCGCCGCTCTTCCACTCAGTTACAGATGGCTTGAAGTAGATGTGTGAAGTCTCGCCGAAGCTGATGCGGTAGATGTAGCGCTTGCCTCTTTCCCATGTCTCGATGGTGTTGCTTGCATTGTCCACCAGCTTGAAGTCCTTCAGCTTGATGACTTGAGTGTGCTCTGTAGTGGTGATAGGAGCAGTTTCTGTCGTTGCTTCGTATTGAACAGTCACCTGCGCGTCATCAGGGATGCTCTGTGGAATGAGCAGGAGGGCAGACTGTCCGGCTGTGAAGATGGTTGGAGAAGTGGTTACAGTTATGCCAGCAGCGGGAATTTCCGGACTGTAGTTAACAGTAGTGCTTCCGCTGGTGGCCCATGTGGGACTATCGGTTTTAGTGCTCTCGTTGTAATTCTGCTTGAATGTTCCGGTTGGATGAATGGTGCCCTGGATGGACAGGTCGGTAATTTTGTACGACATGCCCTCTGCAGCTTCCGATGTAGAGAACACGATGGATGCCAGCGCATGGTGGAACGTGAGCGCAACGTGGCTGTTGCCGTTGTTTGCCTTCGTAAGGCCAGATACGCGGTCGCTGTACATCAGGTCATACTGGTCTTCTGAGTCAGCAGCGGGGCTGAAGTTGGTGATGGTCAGACCGTCAGCGCCGTAGGTTACGGTTGCTCCTGCATTCAGTCGGTCCTGGGCAGGCGAGTAGGCGGCAAATGCCAGCGCATGGCCGGCAGATGGCCAGTAGTGCTTGGTACTTGTGCTCCAGTAGCTTCCGTCGTGCGAAGCTTTTTCGCCTGCAGCATCAAAATAGTCTTTTGTAATGTAAGTTCCGTCAGTTTCCCATCCCTTGAATCCGGCATCATCGTTGTAGATGCGGCAGAACACCTGGAATGACTCGTTTTCTGGATACACCACTCCGGCAATTTCTCCGGCATAGGCTCTGGTCTGAGTCTTCACGCTGGGCGCTTCGAAAGTCAGGGGAACTGGAGCGTCGATAGTGTTGTCGTTCTCGTCGTTCACACAGCTGGCAAGTGCTACGCTTGTCAGGGCTGCAAAGAATAGATACTTTTTCATAATCTCTGTGTTTTTAATGTTAACAATAAATTTTTTCTTTCTTCTCTCTATATTTAATTTGTATGGTTATATTTATATGGTTATCTCTCCTTCCACTTGTTCCCATTCGCTCACGCCCGGTCCCAGTCCTCCGGTGCTCTCTGGAGTTTCGGGCGGAGTGATTTCGATGGTCTTGTCGATGATGATCCACTGCTGCTCCTTCACCTGAGGCGTCTCGAACAGGTCGGTGACGCGTATTTTCTCTGTCTGCACTTTGCCGTCGGTGGTGTTGAACTCGAAGGTGATTTCTATGTATCCCTCCACATTGGGCAGCTTGCCAAACGTGTTGAACGAGGCATATGCCACGTGCGTGTCCTTGCCGCTGCGGGTCTTGGTGAGCCCGTTCTGCAGGCCGAAGTAGATGCTGCTCTCCATCTCGGGCACCATCGAGCGGTCGTGCAGGCGGATGGCGCCCGACATGCCTGTGATGTATGCCACGGCTGAGTGCACATGCTCGGCACCCTTCACGTTCACCTGCATGTAGTAGGTCTTTGTCACGCTCCTCGCCACGAGCGGCTCTCGGTTCAGTGTGCGCAGCGTGTCGCTTTCAGCCGTGCGCTCCAGGCAGATTCCCTCGGCCGATGCCACAAACACGTGGTCGGGCTCGTAGCGCACCTCGCCAGTCCGCGTGTAAGGCTCTTCTTCAGCCTTGATGGACTGCAGGCGGCTTTTCAGCGACTCGGCAATCGGATTCGTGTACACCGTCATGCGCTGGTAGGAATCGTCGTCGGCAATGTGCGTGGCCTCAGTGTCGTAGTTGTAGGCTATCAGGTTGTAGATGCCCGGCTTGGCATAGATGTGTCCGTGCAGGTAGCTTCCTCTCTCGTCGCGTCCGCCCTCAGTCAGATTCTTCTGTGCTGTCACCTCTCCGCTGGCAGGGTTGCACAGCGTCACGCATACGCCCCGTGGAGTCTGGTAGGCAGGCCTTTCCTTCGTCTCGTCGTAGAAGCCGTAGGTCACGTTGCGGATGTCCTCGTCCAGATAGACGCGCACATAGCGCAGATTCGAGTCGTCCACCAGTTCGCGGTGCTCGCAGGCCCAGAGCAGACAGGCAAGCAGTGCCGTCAGGGCTGCCGATGCTCCTCTTCTCATCGTGTTCCTCCTTTCCCTTTGAGCGTTCGGCTGATGTTGATGGGGATGACGAGCGAGGCTTCGGCCTTGGTGGGTCCGAAGTAGCTCCATGTTCCCTGCTTGTCGGGGTCGCGCAGCAGCTGGCTGTAGTCATCAGTTGGCGTATATCCACGGTAAGGTATGCTGGCGTATCCTGCCGACAGGGAAAACTCCATGTTGGCCCAACGTCCGATGGGCAAAGCGTAGCCGATGCTGAGTCCGGCACTCCAGAATTCCCCCTGGTGGCATATGTCGCGCTTCCACTGGAAGTCCCACTTTCCGCCCATACCGTACACGCCGGCAAACCAGCCCGTCAGGCAGTTCTCTCCTGCTCGGCTCGTGGCAGCCTCAGTCATGCCCGGCTTGAACCACCAACGCAGCTCGCCTCCCATGCTGAGGAAGCGGATGCAGTGCTCGTTGTCGTTCTGTCCCCATGTCCACCACGGGAAGTGATGCTGGTAGAGGACTGAGAATTTCTTGTCTTGGATGGTGAATGGCACTTCGGCCGACAGGTTCACGAGGGAGGCCAGGTCGTAGAGCAGGTTGGTCTTCACGACAAACAGCGTGTGCCGCTGCGTCTGCACTGCAGGCAGGGCAGGAGTGAGCGGAAGCATGGGCAGCGTGTCGCGTGTGCAGGTGTCGGGCTTCAGTTTCTCTTGCACGGTGTCTGCCATGCAGGTGTCAGCAGGCAATACTTCCGGATCGGCAGGCGCGCCCACCGTTGTCCATGTGGCATAGCGCAGGCGCGGCATGATATGGCGCAGCAGGTAGTTCCAAGCCTTGCGCCCGTTCAGCTTCATGAGGCGCTTCTTCTTCTCGGCATCGGGCAGGCTACTGTCCAGCACGGCCAGCACGTCGGCTCTGTCGTCGCCGTGATAGTGGAGCAGCACCTCCTCGCGCAGGCCATCCCAGTTCTCAGCCTCGGGGCGCAGGTGGATGACTGAGTCCGGCAATGTCGTTCCTGGCTGCATATGTCTCAGAATGTACTGCTTGGCAGCCTCGCCGCGTTGTGCCGCCATTTTGCGGTTAAAGGCCAGAGGTCCCTCTGGCGAGGCGTATGAGTAGATGACAAGGCTGTCAATGCGTGGCGATGCAGCCAGAAATTCGCGTATGACAGACAGGTTGTCGCTGTTTGTCATATAATCCTCGCGTATGTCAGTTTGATTGATGGGGTAGTAGATGCGGAAGTGGCGCACCTCGCTGCTATCGGCTACAGCTGCCTTGTGATGGCTTGCAACAGAATCAGGCTGAGCCCAGCAGCCCGGCCAAGTGAGAAGTATCGTTCCAATGATACTTGCAAGTCTCATCATGATGTCCTTCAAGGTTAATAGTTTTCTACAAAGGTACGCTTTTCCAGCGAACCGAACAAATAATTGCAATAAAAACATACGCCTTTATATATCATAATATAAAAATCCGCTGGCCAGTGACAGTCAGCATCCTCATGAATCCTTTTTCCGCGGCGAAGCTACCGAATGTCCTCCTTGCCTTCCCTCATCGGCGTGCGCCGCCCCCCGCTTTTTCGGTCAGCCTTCCCCTCCCTCCTCCTTCAGCCGCCTCCGCCTTATGGCGAACACCGCCTCCCTAATATTTGCGACATGGTGTTCCAAATATTATGCAGGCGGTGCGCGCAAGCCGCCAGCGCGGGGTGGTGGCATGCAAAAAGCGCCCTGCACCGTCGATTCGGTGCAGGGCGCTTTGCGCTGGCAGCAGGGGAGTCACAGCTATTCCCCTTCTGTATGTTCTGGAATGCCGTCTGCCTCCCTCTCCTCCGTTGTTTCGGGCATGGCCTCGATGGCGGCGATGTCGTCGATGTCAGTCAGCTGAGGCAGGGGGTGGCGGTCGCTCTGCTTGGCGCCGAGCTTCTGCAGCTTGGCGCAGGTGGTGAGGATGCTCTGCCCTTGCGGAGCGAGCTTTCTGCCGCCGTCCTGATGGGCTTTCAGCGCCTTGTCGAGGGCGGTGCCTATTTCATCGTATTTCTTCATGAACTGCCCCACGCGGTCGAGCATCTCGTTGGCGAGGGCATACACTTTCTCGTGGTTCTGCGCCTGGGCTATCTGTGTCCATGTGAGGTTGATGATGCGCAGGGCGGCGAAGAGGGTCTGCTCGTCGGCTATGAAGACGTTTTGCGCCATGGCGTTGCGCCACAGGTCGGGCTGCGCGTTGAGGGCTGTCCACAGGGCGGCAGAGTGGGGGACGAACATGATGACGTAGTCCATGCGCACTTTGGGCGGCTGGATGTAGGCTGAGTAGTCCTTGGCGGAGAGGCTTCTGACGTGTGCCTTGATGCTCTCGATGTGTGCCTTCAGGTGCCGCTGGCGCTCGGCGTCGGTGGCGGCGTTGGCGTAGTCCATGAAGGCTGTGAGCGACACTTTCGAGTCGATGATGACCTCGCGGCGCTGGTCCAGGTGCAGGATGATGTCGGGGCGCAGGGTGGTGCCGTCTTCGGTCTTCACCACGTTGCCGCTGGCATCGCGGATGTAGGGCTGCGTGTCGTAGTGTATGCCTCGCTTGAATCCTTGAGCGTCAAGCAGTTCGGCCAGTATGGTCTCTCCCCAGTCGCCCTGCACGCGGTTGCCCAGCTTGAAGGTGCGCGCCAGCTCTTCGGCGCTCTTCCGTGCTGCTTCGCTCTGGCGTATCATCTGTTCGAGGTTGGCTTTCATCTCGCCGCCCATGGCGGTTTGCTTCTCGGTGTTGTCGGCCATGGCTTGCTTCATCTTGTCGATGGTTTCGCGAAGCGGGTTCACTATCTGTCCCAGGTTGGCGGTGCTGGCTTCGCTGAACTCCTTCTGGCGCTGCTTCAGCATCTCGTCTGTTGTGTTTTTCAGCTGTGCCGATACTTTGGCCATGGTTTCGTCGAACTGCCGCTGCTGCATCTCGAGGGACTCGCGGTGCTGCCGCTCTGTTTCCTGCTTTTGTGCAAGCAACAGCCGTTCTGCTTCTTCCTTCTGCTGCGCGAGCTGCTTCTCTGTTTCCTGCCTGCTGACCTGTGCCTGTTCCTGTGCGAGCTGGAGCTGTGCCTCGAGCACATCGGCTCGTGTCTGCACTGCTTGGTGCCGCTGCTGCATGATGAGTGCGGTGACGAGCGCGCCAATCAGGGCTGCGATGATGGCGATGATGATGGTGGTCATGAAATCCGTTGTTTTTGTGGTGAATGCATATTTGCAATGAGCAAAGAAAAGGAGGCTGTGCGCCGTTTTATCCTGATGCACAGCCTTTTGAGAGGATTATTTCTTGTCTTCCTTTATTCTGACGATGTTCAGCGAGTAGGGCGGCACGTCGAGTGCTACGCTGCTTTCTTCGGGCGAGAGCAGCTGCTCTACCGGATGTATCGTGGTTGGCGCGTCAAGCGTGTTCTCCTCCATGCCGTCGTTGGCTGCCAGACGTATGGCGCGTGCAGTTCCGGGCTTGAAGTTCTTCAGGTTCAGGTTGGCTGTGGTTGCTGCATCGCTGGTGTTGACTACCTTCACGATGAGTTCGCCGCTGGCCTCGTCGATGGTGGCTGAAGAGAAGATGCCTTTCGTGTCGTCGTGCTTCAGCACGGTGTCGAATACCAGTCTGTCGTTGAGCCATGCCTTCACGCTGTCGCCCGCTACCTCCAGGGTGACGTCGTACCAGCGTCCTGGCGCGATGCGTCCGCGCTTGCTGTCGGTCAGCAGCTTGCCGCCATTACTGATCTGCTCGATGGCGTGCTGCGTGTTGCCCCATCCGCCGAAGTTCACCCAGCAGTAGTTCTTCTCGTCCACATAGTTGAAGGTGATGATGAAGCCCTCTGCGCCTTCGTCTTTGCGGGCACGGAACTTGCAGGTGTAGTGGTCGCTGCTGATGATGTTCTTCTCGATGCAGAGCGTGGCTTCCTTGCTGCCTGTCTGCTTCACGGTGTTGCCTTCCTTTGTCCAGTCGCCGTAGATGAAGTCAGCCTCCTTGTCGGTTTCGAACGTGGCGCGTGTATTCCATGTTCCGACTCCCACGCGGTTTTTCAGAGGTGTCAGCTGCTTGCGTGCCTTGTCCTTGTAGGGGTCGGTCTGCTCCACCTTCACCACCTGTGTGCCCAGATGCTGCGGCATGAGCTGCTGCACATAGTAGCTGGGGGTTCCCATCACGCGGCTGCTGCTGAAGCGTATCATGTCGGGGCGCCAGCGAGCGTCGTTCTCGTTGACGAAGATGGGGGCATAAGAGGCCAGCTCCACCACGTCAGAGTTGTTTTCCATGCCCATCATGTAGACAGCCTCGCCCAGGGCGGCGTTCATGTTGCCCAGATTGCCGTATCCGTTGGTCACGGCATATTCGCCCACATAGATTTTCGGTCCTTTTCGGTCGTAGCTGTCATATTTGCGGAAAGCAGCGGCAAACCAGTCGGGCGAGCGATAGAAGTGCTCGTCAAGCAAGTCAACAGGCAGGGGACTGTTCCACTTGGGGTTGTCGTCGCCCCATGACACCACGTTGCCGATAATCTTCATGTTGGGGTACTTGGCGCGGATGGCCTTGTAGAATTGCTCGTAGCGCTCGTAGTAGTGGTCGCTCTGCTGTCTGGGGTCGGGCTGGTTGTTCTCGTTGCCAATCTCCAGATACTCAATTCCGAAGGGTTCTGGATGTCCGTTCTTGGCACGCATGGCGCCATATTTGGAAGTGGCCGGTCCGTTGGCATACTCGAGGGCGTTCAGGCACTCGTCAATCCATGGCTGTATGCTGTCGTAGGGTGTCATGCCTCCGTGCCAGATGCCCACGTTCACCACATAGAGCGGCTTGGCGCCCAGGTCTTCTGCCAGCTGCAGATACTCGTGGAAGCCGAGTCCGTCGGATGTGCGGTAGCCCCAGTTCACGTTCCAGTGTCCCTCGCGCTCTTCTATCGGACCGATGGTGCGTTCCCAGCGGAAGGCGTTGTCAGGGCTCTCCTGTCCTTCTACGAAGCATCCTCCGGGGAAGCGCATGAACTTCGGATGCAGCTGCCAGAGCATATTGGCCAAGTCGGGACGCATGCCGTTTTCGCGGTTCTTGAACGTGGGGGGGAAGAGGCTCACCATGTCAAGCTGTACCTGTCCGGCACCGTCGAATACCAGTGCGAACTGTGCCTGAGGGTCGTTGTCGTGAGCCGTGAGCTCAGCCTCATACTTCGCCCATCCCTTGACCTTGGCGGAAGGGAATCCTTCGACTGCTGTCTCGGCATAGATCTGCGACCCGTCCTTTGAGCGGAGGATAGCCTTGACTGTGCCTTGATACTTCAGGTTCTTTGCCCAGAATGCCAGGCGGTAGCTGCGCCCTTGCACGGCGTTGATGCCCCAGTAGCCTTCGTTCAGCAGGCTGACAGGCGCTGCAGGCGATGCCTTGATGCTCAGTTCCAGGGCGTTGTGCTGCACGCTGTTGAGCAGCGGTGTCTTTTTCGAAGGCTGTATGAGCTGTGCCGTGAGCTGCGAGGGGGCAGCGGCAAGCGTGCTCCACGCCTGCATGTCGGCAGGTGCGCCATAGCGCGGACCGTCCTCAAACGAACGGTTGCGAATCAGTTCGGCATAGATACCGCCGTCGGCGGCGTGGTTGATGTCTTCATAGAAGATGCCGTAGAGCATGGGGCTCACTTTCGGTCCGCGCTGCTGGGTGTCGATGTCGATGGTCACTTGTGCCTTCACGGCGGTCGAGAAGATTGCGCATCCGACCAGGAGCAGAATATTTTTGCAAGTCATTTTTCTTTTATTATTTAATTAATGGCAGGTTATTTTAATGGCAGGTTATTGCCGTTTCGCCTCCTTCTTCAGCGTCTGCTTTCTTGATGCAGGGCAGACTTTCCGGAGCGTGGCGACATCGGCGTGTTCTTGTTCTGTTATGTGTGTGTCAGAAGAGCACCTTCTTGCCCTGGTGCACGTAGATTCCCTTCTCGGGCTGCTCAGCCTTGCGGCCGTCGATGGTGTAGTAGCCCTCCTTGCTGCCGTCCTGCTGAGCCGATGGCGTCTCGGCCTCGGGAGCGCGGATGGCAGTCACCTCGATGCGCTCGTCGCTGCCCACAGGCTTCAGCGTCATGCAGTCGATGTTAGGCATCCATGCCGACGACGACTTGCCGTAGAGGCGCACCGTGTTGTGTCCCGGCTCCAGCTCGATGGTGAGCGTCTGCTTCGCCACGCGGTCCCAGCCGCCCGAGTTGCACGAGCTGAACGTCTTCACGTCCTTGCCGTTCACGTTCACCGTGATGGCGCGCGTGTCGCCCGACAGGTAGCTGATAGTCATCGTGTACTCGCCGCCCTTGTCGCTATAGACATTGCGCCACTGAAGGTCGTTCTTCGGGTCGCTGCCCAGCCAGCCGGCATACATGCCGCCCGAGCAAGCGCCGCTGGCCTCGTAGATGCCCGACTTGTACGACTGGTTGTTCTTGATTTCCTGATACTTGCCCAAGTAAGCCGTCTCCGCCTCGTAGAGCGCGCGCTCCAGTCGGCCCTCAGCAGTCAGGCGGTAGATACGCGTGCCATGAGCAGGCACCTTCACCGACAGCCTGCCCTCCATCACGCCCAGATCCTCCTTCTGGTACAGGTCGCGCACCTCGACAGCGCCCACCAAGTCCAGGTCCACAAAGTCAATGCCCATCTCCACCGCCTTGTCCGTCGGGTTGTACAGCGCCACCGCACGCGTCCTGCCATGATGCTCATACAGGTCCTTCGTCAGCACATACGTGCCCCCCTCATGCTGCACCACATGCGCCTGGATGCAGAGCGTATCCTGATTCAGCGCAATCAAGTCAGCGTTCCTCAGCAAGTTCAGCGCCTCCGCCTTCAGGCTCGACATGTCGCAGCCAATCAGCAGCGGGCTCGACATGATGCACCACATGCCAAAGTGCGTGCGGCCCACCTCCAGCATATCCATGTCATTGTAGCGTCCGCCAAAGCAATAAGCCGACATATACATATTCTCCTCCAGAATGCTCTTCACCGAGCCCCACGAGCAGTTGATGTCGCCCGTCGTGCGCCACGAAGCCGCAATCTCATGCGCCCAGTTGCCCGGATAAGCCCAGCGGCAGATGTTCATCCTCACATCCTCCCGACCCGTATTCTCAATCGCCTTCGCAATCGCCCTGTAGCGCTTCTCCTCATCCAGATTCAGCTTCTCGCTGTTATGATAGTCCACGCCGCCGCAGAAGTCAACCTTGATGAAGTCAAAGCCGCACTCCTTAAAGAAAAAGTCACAATCCTCCTGGTCATGCTCATACAGCCCCACACCCTCGCCCAGCTTGTCGCCGCCGTGGTAGTTGCCGCACGTGTTATGCCCCGCATCCGAATAGATGCCCGCCTTCATGCCCAGCAAGTGAATATAGTTCACCACCGGCTTCAGCCCGTTCGGGAAGCGCGTCGGGTGAATCAGCAGCTCCCCCGTCTGCGGGTCGCGCCCGCCGAAGTACCCGTCATCAATGTTAATGTGGTTATACCCCGCCTTCAGCAGACCCTGCCTCTTCATGGCCGTCGCCTGATTCTTGATGACCGACTCGCTGATGTTCAGCGCAAACGTATTCCACGAGCTCCAGCCCATCGTAGGCTTCTCCTGCGCCCCGGCAGGGAGCGAGCACGCCGCCGCCACCAGACCGATGGACAAGCCCGCGCGCATCTTCATGAATCCACTCATGTTCTTCCAGCTATTCTTCATAATAGTATTGATTAGATATTGATTGTCAGCAGTGTAATGTGTTCTGTATCCAGCTCACCCATTCCTCCTCACGTCCACCTTCCCTCCCTATGTGTCACCCCTTCACTTCATCCTTCCCACCATCTCCATTCCGCCAGCGCTTTGCAAAGATAATAAAAATTCGCCACTCCATCCGCCTCCCTCTCCCTTTTTTTTCTGGCGACGGTGAAAGGGGAGAGACTTTAATTGTAGAACCTCATTCAGCCGTCCCCTGGCAGTCGCTATTCCTGTGCATTAGGCAGGGTTGCGAATGGCGCTGTGTAGTGTTACTCAAAGAATTCCTTGAAAAGCTTATCGAAGAAGAGCCTGTAGGTGATGAGCGAGCCGATGCCCATGCAGATGCCCATGAAGATGATGCCCTCGAGAATCTGCTTCCAGAACAGCAGCAGGATGATGGCGCCTGCGATGAGGAAGACGACTCTGCCCCCTTCCAGCACATCGTCCCATGCCGAGCTGAGCCATTCGCCCGTGCTGCGCTCCACGTCCACGTTCTGCTGCTCTTTCGGCGGCTCATTCGCTGGGGCAACGTGATTCACATAGCGCATGCTCACATAGCCTTTCTCGCCTCGGTAGTTCACCTCGCCCCAGTCCATGCTGCTGCCTTGCACCACGCTGTATATCGTGATGCGCTCATTGGCTTTCAGCGTCCCCGCCTTCGCATACCCCGTGCCAGGTCCCTTGCGTATGTTCAGGTTCGTCGTCACCCGATATTCAGCAGGGTAGTCCACTGCCATCGCTTCCACGCCCATCCCCAGCAGGACGAGCAGCAGAAAGATTTTCAGGTTAGTTAACAGGCTGTGTTTCATGTTGGTGGTATAGGTTAGAGGTCGGAGATGTCCCAGATGCGGACAATATCGCCGGGAGATGCAGACACGATTCGGCTGCCGTCAGGGCTGAAGGAGGCAGACCAGACACCCTCTGTATGTCCTTCGAGCGTTCTGAGGCATTCGCCTGTAGCTGCGTCCCAGATGCGGACGGTCTTGTCGTAAGATGCAGACACGATTCGGCTGCCGTCAGGGCTGAAGGAGGCAGAGAGGACAATACTTGCATGCCCTTCGAGCGTTCTGATGCATTTGCCTGTAGCTGCGTTCCAGATGCGGACGGTATAGCCATATGCAGACACGATTCTCTTTCCGTCAGGGCTGAAGGAGGCAGACAAGACAGCAAATGCATGTCTTTCGAGCGTTCTGATGCATTCTCCTGTAGCTGCGTTCCAGATGCTGACGGTCTTGTCCTTGTCATCAGATGCTGAGACGATTCGGCTGCCGTCAGGGCTGAAGGAGGCAGACCAGACAGCACCTGTATGTCCATCGAGCGTTCTGATGCATTCGCCTGTAGCTGCGTCCCAGATGCGGACGGTTTCGTCCACAGATGCAGACACGATTCGGCGGCCGTCAGGGCTGAAGGAGGCAGAGTTGACATCCTCTGCATGCCCTTCGAGTGTTCTGATGCATTCTCCTGTAGCTGCGTTCCAGATGTGGACGGTCTTGTCCTGAGATGCTGAGACGATTCGGCTGCCGTCAGGGCTGAAGGAGGCAGAGCGGACACTATTTGTATGTCCTTCGAGTGTTCTGATGCATTCTCCTGTAGCTGCGTTCCAGATGCTGACGGTATTGTCGTAAGATGCTGACACGATTCGGCTGCCGTCAGGGCTGAAGGAGGCAGAGATGACATAGCTTGTATGTCCTTCGAGTGTTCCGATGCCTATTTGAGGTGTTGAACACTGAGATATTCCCCAAAATATCAGGAAAATCATTGCTCCGATGCCCACAATCCATCCAATTGCCGATTTCTTCATCTTTCGGAATGGAGAAATGCACTTTGCAAACAGAGCGGCGGTCTGCTCTTTCTGCTTTTCCATTTCCAGTTCCGCCTTTCTTCTCTGTTCTGCTTCTGCCTTTCGCTGGGCTTCTTCTTCACGCCTCTTGCGCGCTTCCTCTGCCCGTTGTTGTGCTTCGGCTTCTGCCAGTGCCAGCTGTTCCTTCTCCTTATTAGATTTTTCTAATTTGGCTTCGTAGTTTGTCCATACTTTCAGCCAAGAACGCAAGTCTGCATAAAAGTGTTCCAGCTTGGTGGTGTCCAAAGCATCTATCTCCAGCTGGTTGGGGAACATGAACTTGAACCAGCGAGGCAGAGGGGTGTTGTCTAAGCTGATGAAGATAATGCGTTTCTTCTCTTCGAGAGCATAATTGACCTCTCTGATGGTCCAGTCGGTGCTGTGGTTGGTAATGTTGTTGTGCTCCTTTGAGCGCATAAAAAGGAATACTTCGCATTGGTCGATGGCTTTCATGATGACCTCGACAAACTGGGCGTCACTCTCGATGCCGTCACTATCTATCCAGCACGGCTCGCCTGTTGCCTGCTCAATGTCCTTTCGGAGCGCATCCACACGCTCCTTGTCCACTCTTTTGTATGAGATGAAAATCCTTTCGTTTTTCTTTTCCATGTTCATAAAATTCTTTGTTCCATCTGTTTCTCCTATAAAGCGAACAGGGAAGGTGAATCTATCAGGCTAAAGTAAAAAATTATCCCTACACCAGGCAGCCGTCGAGCGCCTCCTTGAGGAAGGCTTTCATGTTGGCGTCCATGTGCTGGCCGATGAAGACGAGCTTCTGCATGCGGTCGCCGTAGGTGGCGTCCCAGTCTTCGCGCAGCTTGGGCTCGGCAGCCAGCAGGCGGTCGAGCTGGTCCTGGGGCATGGTGGCGTACCACTGTCCGCAGTTCTTCAGGCCAAACTGGCGGCCTGCCTGCTCGAAGAGGTAGCAGATGTCTTCCTCGCCCTTGAAGTAGCAGATGCCCTTGGCGCGGATGATGTCCTTGGGCCAGTGGCGCGCCACGAAGGCGTCGAAGAGGGTCAGGTCCATGGGGCGGCGGGCGTAGTACACCCAGGTGCCGATGCCGTACTCCTCGCCATGGCTGTGACCCTCGCCGTGGCAGTGGCCGCAGGTGCAGCCTTCGCCGTGGTGGTGATGCTCATGACCGTGGTCATGGTGGCAGTGCTCTTCGCTGTCGTGATGGTGGTGGCCGTGGTCATGGTCATGGTGATGTTCGTGGTGGTGCCCTTCGTGCTCTTCTTCTTCCTCTTCCTCTTCGGCGTGATGTCCTTCCACTTCGGCTATCCAGCGTGCCGATGTGGCTACTTCGTCGAAGTTGAACATGTTGGTGCTGAGCAGCTTGTCGAGGGGCACGTCTCCGTAGTTGCACTCGATGATGTCGGCCTTTGGCTGGAGGGCGCGGATGATGTTCTTGATGCGCTGCAGCTCTTCAGGCTCCACTTCGGCGGCCTTGTTCAGCAGGACGATGTTGCAGAACTCAATCTGCTGTATGACGAGGTTCTCGATGTCTTCTTCGGCGATGTTGCTGGCTGTGAGCCTTTCTCCGCTGGCGAACTCGTCCTTCATGCGGAGGGCATCGACCACGGTGGCGATGCAGTCGAGTCGCGCCAGCCCTTCCTTCCAGTAGCGCGGCTCCATGGTGGGTATGGCGTCGATGGTCTGCGCGATGGGGGCAGGCTCGCAGATGCCGCTTGCCTCGATGACGATGTAGTCGAACATGCCCGTCTTGGCGATGTCGCTGAGCTGCTCCACCAGGTCCATCTTCAGCGTGCAGCAGATGCATCCGTTCTGCAGCGCCACGAGGCTCTCGTCCTTCTCGTCCACGATGCCTCCCTTCTGTATGAGGTCGGCATCGATGTTCACCTCTCCTATGTCGTTCACGATGACTGCGAACCTGATGCCCTTCCTGTTGTTCAGGATGCGGTTCAGCAGTGTGGTCTTGCCGCTGCCCAGATAGCCTGTGAGCAGCAGCACGGGAATCTCCTTGAATGCCATTTCTCTTTTTCTCCTTATATATTATATAATATGTGTATTTTCTTTCTCTTTTGCAAAGTTAGCACAAAAGCTTGAAAGATTGTCCTTCTTCGGCAAAAAGTTCTTCAAAAAGTTAGCTTGTCATTAAAAAAGATTGCTTTTCGTGAAAAAAACTTTCATTTTGTTCGCACAATTCGCATAAAAAGCGTACCTTTGTAATCTGTTAGTGCTGCCAACACTCAAAACTGGCTCAAGTAGGCTATTTTTAACAAATCATTATTCAGTTTTTTTAAGGTTTTTTTATTTATGAACGTTAGAACTTTGGCAGCAGCAACTGTTGCATCCTTGTGCTTTGCTGCCTGCAGCGAATTCGATCCTGTAGAAGACACGTCTTGGAACTACAGCGACGAAGAAGAATCAATCATCAATTCATTCAACGAGAACTTTGTGCTGCGCTACGGCGCCATCGACCCTGTCCACACATGGGGATTCGAGGAACTTTCTGCTGAGCCAGCGGAGATGAAGACACGATTAACAACAGACTTAAACGGCAACGAATGGGTTGCCAATGGCTATGACATTCCTCTCGCCATTACAGACGCAGAGCGTAACGCTGTGGTTCATGCCTTCAGGACTATAACCAGCTCCAACTTCGAGCTGTCTGAATTCAAAGAATTCTTTGCTCAGCAGGTTTACTCAGGCGGCAATGACTACAGCAAGGTCAACCTTGGTCTGACGCAGAACGACTACAAGTACACACCCAAGCAGCAGAATGGGGGGAATCCTGACCCTGTTCTGTCATCAGAAAAGATGAACCAGCTGACATTCGACACGGGACACATTAATAACTTCAACGCATCTGACAATAAGGATTGGAATGGATGCACTCGTGTTCTCGATTTCAAGAACACAAACATTGCCTACCACAATTCATATGATGGAACGTACTATAACAAGAAGGACGTGGATTATATCCTTCTTACTGTTACTTGGGAAGAAGGTGGTGTGACTCGTTCAGGCTCATACCTCGGCTTCGACTTCCGTTCTGAATCTCAAAATGGGATCATAGAGAAAGACAACAAGTTCGACGACTGGATTATCAAGCTTACACCAGCAGATCCTAATCCTGGAGCGGTAATTCCTAATCCTGAACAGACCAATCCTGTGCGTGTAATGTGCGAGGACCTCGGCAACACTTACGACTTCGACTTCAACGACCTTGTGTTCGATGTGTACTTCATCAAGAGCAGTACAGACGCAAAGGCAATCAAGGCAGTGATTACTGTGCAGGCGGCCGGCGGTACGATGCCTATCTACATCGGTTCGGAAATCACTTCAGAGCGTGAGGCGCACCATCTGTTGGGCGCATCCATCACCTCTAAGGCCATCAACGTTGGCGCTGGCCAAACCAGAACACCAAGGAAGTTTGTCATCCCTGCTACAAGCACCAATGCTGATGACATCGAGATTTACGTTGGAGGTGTCAGCAACAAGGCAACAGTGACCATCCTGCCAAAGTCTTCAACCACTTCCAACCGTGCACCACAGAAGATAGCGACCGACCAAAACACTCGTTGGCTCAAGGAGAACCAGCAGATAGAGTGGGGTTATCCTGACTTCGCAAAATGGGTCAACGATCGCAATGTGGTGTGGATTAACAACAAACAAGAGAGCTACCTCTATTGATAACGCATTCTCCTGCAACCGCTCTGCCAGCGCGCGGAGCGGAACGGGGGAAAATAAGAGTGCAACGCAATGGTGCGGACGCTTCGGCGCCCGCACTTTTTTTGTGCCAATTGCTGAGAAAAACGTCAGTTCAATATAAGAACGTGAGTCCGACGTAAGCTTATTTTGTTTTTTCTTCGGAATTATTAAGAATTGACGACAGACAACGGACTACGGACCGCATAACCATCTATCCGTAAAATCCCAAAATTTGGCTTAATTACTCTAACTATTTTAACTACTCAAAACAAACAGGCGACAGCTACACATTCGCTCCTTTAACTTCTTTTTAACTCCTCCATAACTCTTACATCGACTCAAGTTAAAAAAATAAAAATAAACGGGGAAAAGTTGTAACATTCCATACAATCTATTATTTTTGCAAATGAAACTTTAGAACTTTTTAATTTTTTGCTTATGACAAAAGTCGTACCCAACAACGCATTAACTTCCTATTGGGAGTTATGGAAATTCTTCAAGCAACTTACCTCCGAAGAAAAGCAAGGAAGCGTAATATTCCGGTAACGTGAAGGCATGATAAAGTCTAAATTAATGAGAGATTAACCTGTTGGCAGAATTCATAACCCGTTAAGAGAATGAATACGCATCCTATTCATTCTGCCAGCAGTTTTTATTCACTATCAAATGACAAAATAGCATGAAACAATTCAAGAACTTGGCAACGATTATAATGGGATTATGGTGTTGCGTGGCAGTGGATGCCCATGACTTTGAGGCGGATGGGGTTTATTATAATATTACATATGAAGGAGATTTGGAAGTGACATATAAGGGAGAAAGTTATGACTCTTATAATGAGTATATAGGAGAAGTGAATATTCCTGAGAAGGTGGAATTCGAATCGAAGGTTTATTCTGTGACAAGCATTGGAGATTATGCATTCAGAGGCTGTTCCAATCTTACAAGTGTCACTATCTCCGGCTCTGTGACAACCATTGGTGCAGGGGCTTTCAACGGTTGTACCGGTCTTACCAGCGTCAAAATACCCAGTTCTGTTAAAGCAATCTTTAATAGTGCATTCTATGGCTGTACCGGTCTTACCAACGTCAAAATACCCGACTCCGTGACAACCATTAGAGAACATGTGTTCAGCGGTTGTTCCAATCTTACAAGTGTCACAATCCCCAGCTTTTGGACATGCATTGAGGGTGGGTTATTCAAAGATTGTACCAGTCTTACCAGTGTCAAAATACCCGACTCCGTGACAACTATTGAAGCTCATGCATTCTCGGGCTGTTCCAGTCTTACAAGCATAACCATTCCCAATTCAGTAACAGAAATCGGGCAGTATGCATTTAACCTGTGCTACCGTATCACCAGCGTTACTGTTCCCAATTCAGTGACCAATATTGAAGTGGGTGCATTCAGAAGATGCACCGGTCTTAAGAGTGTCACGATTCCCAATTCTGTGACAGCATTTGGGAAAGAAGCATTCGCTTATTGTACAGGTCTTATCAGCTTCACAATCCCCAACTCTGTGACAAGCATTGGAGATTATGCATTCAGCGGTTGTTCCAATCTTACAAGTGTCACAATTCCTAGCTCTGTAACAAGCATTGGAACCGATGCATTCAGAGATTGTACCGGTCTTGCCAGTGTCACAATCCCCAGTTCTGTGACAAGTATTGAATATGGAACATTCATGGGTTGTACAGGTCTTACCAGCATCACAATCCCCGGCTCTGTGAAAAGTATTGACTATAAAGCATTCGAAGGTTGCAGCAGCCTGACGGATGTCACCATTGCTTCGTCGGAGCCCCCTGCTTTGAAAGAGAACTCCTTCAATAAGACCTCCTATATATTAACGACCATCTATGTACCCCAAGGCTCGTTGATAACATACCAGGTTGCAGATTTATGGGAGAAGTTTAGGAACATCAAAGAATTCGATCTTGTTGGAATTGAAGAGGTAGTTCCTGATTCTGAATCCCTCGATGACCCTGTCTTCAACCTGCAAGGTATACAGATGGAGGGAGCGGACAATCTCCCCGGCGGCATCTACATTCAAGGCGGCAAGAAATTCATGGTAAAATAAGAGTGCAACGCAATGGTGCGGACGCTTCGGCGCCCGCACTTTTTTTGTGCTTGTGCCTGTGGCGGAGCAGGGGAGGCGCGCGGCGAGGGGATGATGCTGATGCGCACCCTCGGGGCATGGGCAGGCGTCTTCCGCTGCTGGAAGCGAATCATGTTTCCGCACAAAATGTGACAGACGGATATGTTTTTAGGCTCAAATGGGGGCGTTGACGAACGAAAAAGGAAGAAAAACGTCTTTTTTTGTGAAATAATTATCGATTTTGTTGTTTGGTGTACATAAAAGCCGTAACTTTGCATCAGAAACATAAAAAGACCTACGAAAACGAAAAACAGAGAGAACCGATTTGTTAACAATACATATAGTTGATTAATGAGCGGTTGAGGAGAATGCTGGCGTGAACACGCCTACTTGACAACAACAATAGAGCCAGCAGCTCTCCAAAGGACCTTAAAATACTGAAAATACACTGACAATAAACCTATTGATCCTGTCATTGGCCGCCGTGTTGGCGGCCAATGGTGTTTGTATGCACCTCTGCGGCTGCCGAATGCCGAATGCGTCTGGCGGTTTGTGGCGGCAGCGATGGAGCATGCGCCGACCGGCCGCCTCCTGCTGCGCTTTCCCTTCCCGAGGCGCACTACTTGGGCGGCTGCTGCCGCTGTTGCGGTGACAGGACTTTTTGCAGCTGCACGGACAGGCGGCGAGCGGAAAGAAAATGTTTCCTGCGCGAAAAAAGCAACAAATAAGGGTGTAAAAGGGGTTGAAAAGGTGGGAAACGGAGTGAAAAAGAAAGAAAAACGACCTTTTTGTGAAAATAATTTGCTTTTTTTGTTGCATGGAATACATAAAAGGTATATATTTGCACAGGAAACATAAAGGGGCTTACATGAAGAAATTGGGCTGAAGAACCGATTTGTTAACATGATATACTGATGATGACGTGCGGAGGAGAGCCATGGCGGCATTGCCTATTTGCCACTGCGCAATGACCGGCTGCCAGCTCATTAACCTTTAACTTTAAAAAAGAAAAGTATGATGAAAGTTAGAAATCTTTTGATTCCAGTCTTGGCTGCCGGCGCTCTGGCTGCCTGCAATGACTATGACCCAGGACTGTCGGACACTGTCATGGACAACACCGAAGACGAACTTGCAACCATTTCGGCTTACACGCACAACTTTGTTGGCCGCTACGGCGCTATGGGCGCTGAGCAGGACTGGGGTTTCAGCGAGCTGGAGGAGGCGCAGCAGACGCGCTATGCTGACCCTAATGCCAACATGTGGGCTACTCCCTACGGTTACCTGATGCCTCCTGCTATCAGCGAGGCTGAGCGCAAGGCTGTGGTGAAGGCTTTCAGAGTTTATGCCAACAGCATCTCGCACGAGGCGCCTGACTGCACTGACTTCTTCATTCAGGACGTGTACAAGGGCGGCAGAGACTATGCTTCTATCGGCACGCTTTCTACGGGCGAGGTGATTACGCAAGACACTTACAGATATACAGCTGCTGACGGGGTGACTACACATTTGTCTTCCGACAAGCTGAGCCAGATTTATTGTGTGAAGGCTGACGGCACGCTGGACGAGGTGAACCGCAACAACTTCAACAAGAATGCTTCTGAGGATTGCGAGTATAACCATGCGATGCTGATGCGCGAATCGGGCATCAAGGGCTTCACCTACCACAACTCCGCTTCGGGCGGACTGATTCAGGCTAAGGAGACTTACATCTTCCTGAACATCTCGTGGAACGAGGATGGCGTGATGAAGTACGGCACTTATGTGGGCATTGATTTCTTTGCCAACGGGCAGAACGCGAATGAGCAGGTGGCTGGCGACGGCAAGTTTGACGACTGGATTTTCAAGGTCACTCCTGCCATCGAGAGCGGCACGGGCAACAACAGCGCGGCTGGCAAGCCTACGGTGAGCCCTGACGACACGCCTGCCGACCCTAACCGCCTCACGTCTGAGACGAAGCGCGTGATGTGCGAGGACCTTGGCAGCACGTATGACTTTGACTTCAACGACCTCGTGTTTGACGTGTACTATACTTATAATGAGGAGAATGGCGTGAAGAGCAACATCACGGCGCATGTGACTGTGCAGGCTGCCGGCGGTACGCTGCCCGTCTATGTGGGCAAGGACAGCGATGAGTATGAGGCTCACAAGCTGCTGAACAGCTCTGCTACCAACACTGCCATCAATGTGGGCGGTCTCAGGAAGGATGTGGCTTACGTGACGCTGGAGAACTGCGAGTCAACTGACCCGAACGACATTGCCATCTATGTGGATAAGGGTGGCCGCCACATGGCGCTGCCTAAGTCAAAGGCTGGCAACAGCTATGCTCCGCAGAAGATTTGTGTGCCTCAGGAGGTGCAGTGGCCTAAGGAGGGCCAGCAGATTGAGTGGGGCTATGGCGATTTCACTCACTGGGTGAGCGGCACTGTGAACGAGTTCTGGGGCCAGAACGTCAATCGCGAATACCTGTTCGTGTTCTGATGGATTGCTGAGAGATTATTACCTTATCTATAATGTCCGTGAGGATAACTTTCATAATAGATTGAATTTTCGTTTTTTAAGTTAAAGAATTTGCAGGATGGTTACCTGCATATGGTTGAAAGTCCGTGAGGATGAAGTATTCCAAGGGAGCCCAGGCCAAATAGGCTTGGGCTCTCTCTTTGTGTGCGGCCGGCTGATGGGGCGCGCCGCTGTCAGGGCTGTGCGGAGGGTGCCTTCCCCAGTCGGCAGAGGGGCTGGGGAAGGCGGCGTTTAGGCACCTGCCTCGGTGTCTTCCTCAGGCTTCTCCTCCTGCACGCTGAGGGCTTCGGCGGCGCTGGTCACGTCGAGGTCCTTGAGCATCTGCTTGAATGCCTTGCCCGGGTAGAACTGCACCTTCTTGACCTTGATGGTCTCGATGGTGGCCTCTTCGAGGGTGGGGGCAGACTTGCAGGTGAAGGTTGGCTTGAAGGAGCCGAAGTCGCCCATCCTGACGCCGTGGCCTATCTCCATGTAGTGGACGAGGCGGTTGACGAGGGCGTCGATGACTGACTTGGTCTGTGCGGGGTTGATGCCGCAGGAGGTGGCGCACTCGCCGACGAGCTGCTCGAAGGTGACGGCAGGGTAGGTGAGCTGCTGGAGCTTGAACACTTGTGGTTTCGTTTCACGGTAGTTGAGCGTGATTTTTGCTTTACGGTACTGGATTCCCATGGTTAGATGTTGTTTTTAAGGGTTAATAATAGGGGTTTATGGTTTTTGCGCGGTCACTTCAAGCGTCATGGGCTCGCCCTTGGCGAATGCCTCATAGACTTGGGTGACGAAGCGGCTGAAGGTTTCCTGCTGGCGCTGGAGGGTGCGCTCCTCGGGCGGCAGGGAGGGGGAGGACTGGCCGATGCAGATGGTGTCGCTGGCTGTCTGGCGGAAGAGGGACCAGCCGAAGGTGACGCGCGGCAGTCCCTGGCTGCGGCACACCTTGAGCGACATGGGCGACTGGCTGGTGGAGACGGGCTGGCAGCGGTAGGTGCCAGGAGAGAGCAGGGGAGCAGAGGGGTGGTGGCGAGTGGCGGGAAGGACGGGCTCGCGGGCTTCGCCAAAGGGGAGGGAGTTGATGAGCAGGGTGCTTTTCGCCACGCGGCGGTCGCTATAGTAACGGATGAGTTGAATGTGCATAATTCCTTTAATATTATTGCGTTAATGTTTATTGTCACGCCCCTCTGCCCGAGGTCAGAAGGCGAGCAGGTAGGCTCTCTTCACCAGCCCCACGTCGAGGTCAGCCATGTGGCTCTCCACCCATGCCATGGCGCAGACGATGGCCACCATGGCCTGCTCGTTCTCGAAGGAGAGCTGCTCGTAGGGCTTGACTTGGCTCCGCTCGCTCACGATGGCGATGTAGGAGTCGGTGCAGTTGCCGTCTTCGGGCGGCGCCCAGCGGTAGATGATGTCGTGCAGGGTGGTCAGGTGGTGCAGCCTGATGTAGGTGCGCAGGATGCGGAAGGCAGCGCGGAACCCGAACAGCAGGCTCTGGAACTGCACGAACTCCTTGTCGTGCTGCCGCCGCGTCTGCCCCAGCCAGCGGGTCTTGTCACTCCTGCGGATGTTCAGCGGGTTGTTGTTTCTTTCTCCTCTTGTCATAGGTGCAGATGATTTTCAGTAAATAATAAATAATGTGTAGGATTTTGATGAGCATAGCATTTCATGTGTTAAGGTTTGTGCTGTTTCTGATTTCCGATGCAAAGTTACGACAATGCGCCGGCACAAATGTGCATTAGGATGCGTTACGGTGCGTAAAGAGGAACTGCCCGCCATCCGCCGCAGATGCACACCATGTCGCAAATATTAGGCAGGCTGTGTCGGCAACATTCAGACAGCGGCGCGCGAAACAAGGCGCAGGCGGTGTGCATGCGAAGGGGCTGGCGAGCCGTGCCAAAGCCTCCTGGCGGTGTCCGTCAGAAGAGGAAAAACAAAGAAAAATGCACAAAAAGAGAAAAAAAACACATAAGTTTTTGTTTTTGAGTAATTTTGTGTTAACTTTGCAAACGCTTTCCGAAAGGAGGACACACAAAGGGCAGTTTTCAGCGCAGCGAGCAACCCCCAAAAAGGCACAGCGCCAAGGGCTGCACAGGGCAGGGAACACCCGTGTAAAACAAGGTTAATCACATAAAAAATAAGCATTCATTATGACTAAAGCAGAAATCGTTGCTGAAATCAGCAAGCAGACAGGTGTAGAAAGAGAGAAAGCGCTCAAGATTGTAGAGGCTTTCATGGTAACAGTGAAGGAACAGGTAGTAGCAGGAGAGGACATCTTCCTCCGCGGCTTCGGCACATTCACAACAAAGACTCGCGCTCAGAAAGTCGGCCGACTCATCAAGGAGAACAAGTCAGTCGTAGTGCCAGAGCACAAGATTCCTTACTTCAAGCCATGCGAAGAGTTCAAGGCACAGCTCATGAAATAATCTTGGCCACAGGCAACACAGGCGGGAGGAACGCAAGCAGCGTCCCTCCCGCCTTGCGTCATGCCCCCACTCACGGCTCGCCCAAATGCTCCACAATCAGCTCCACCTGACGAGCCGACAGCAGCCGAGACCGCTTCTGATAGCCCGTCTTCAGCAGCTCAGCCGTCAGCGTAGGGTGCATCCCCACCCAGCGCATCAGCCTGTTCACAGCAGCACGAGGCGACAAGTCAGGCGCATACAGCATCGCCAGCTCCTGCTTGCGCATAGGCACAATCTCCATGTCATAATCATACCGCGACATACTACACACCCCCCTCCTTCCGTACAGCAGGAAGACCCGCATCCGACTCAATCACATCCCTGAACTGCTCCATCACACGCAAAGCATGAGGATCACCCGCAGCCGCCTGCTGCTGCATCTCAGCCTTCACACGCAGCCAAGCCTGACGGCTCTCCTCCTCACGGCGAGCCTTCTCCAGCTCCTCCTGCCGCAGCTGCTCATCACGCTGAGCCGACAGCTCAGAAGCCCTCGCAAGCCGCTCCGTCTCCTGGCGCATCTGCTGCAAAGCCTGACGATTATACCAATGCCCAAAATGACAATAAGCGTCAGACACCTCCTTCTCCACCACACCCGAATTGCCCAGCTTACGCGCAAACAGCACCAGCAGCCCATCCAGCTCAGCCTCCGACAAACCATTCGACTCGCAAAACAAACGCCGCCACACCTCATTACCCCTCATCAAGCGAAGCATCTCATCGAGAGAGACTCTCTCTTCTCTCTCTTCTCTTTTTCTTATATCTTTCTCATTTAAAAATGTGTCTCCGCTGTCATTTAGCAGCGCAAGCTCATCGCAAGCAGCAGCACAGACAGCATCATCACGCCACGCCGCAAGACGGTAAAACCACTGACGGCGATTGCCAGCACCCTCCTGACGGCACCTCACCAAACCAGCCCCCACCAGCTCATCACGGCAACGACCCACCGTCCGAGCAGTCATCCCACACGACACAGCCAGCACACGGTCGCTCACACACAGCCACTCACACCAGCCACGGCGATTCTGCAACGCCAGCAAATGAACATACAAATGAGAAGAAGAAGCAGACAGCGACCCCCGCAAGCTGGCATCAAACAGCCGAAGGACATTCTGCACAAAAGGAGAAGAAGCACGAGACGACACAGTTTTCATGGCAATAATAAAAATATTTTTCAAACGAAACACTTTTTCAGACAAAAACACTTGCAAATACAAGACTTAAGCCGTATCTTTGCAGCGAAAAGTTTCAAACGCAACGCAAAGGTACACATTTCCCAACAATCACCCAAGCAAAACAACAAAAAAAACATACCCAACCAACAAAAAACCAAAACAACATGAACGACAGAGAAAAACTCACAGCCCTCGTCGACCAGTTCGCCAGCGGCAACCAACGCATCTTCGCCCAGCTCATCGGAGTGCCACGCAGCAACATCGCCACATGGATGCACCGAGGCAGCATCACAGCCAACGGACGAGAAGCCATACTCGACGCCTTCCCGCAAGTAAGCCGCGAATGGCTCATCGGACGCAACCCAAGCCACACCCCAGCACCCATGCTCAGCACACAGCCACAAACCATACACTTCAGCCGCCACGAACTCATACCATACTTCGAAGACTGCCGCGCCTCATGCGGCATCATCGAACAGCTCGACAACCCCGAGCACGCCGAAGACCACATACACGTGCCAGGCATCAAAGGCAAAGCAGCCATCACAGCACAAGGCGACTCCATGCAGCCCACCATCCACGAAGGAGACCTCTGCATCATCGGCGACGAGACACCCCTCAGCGACATCAGCACACGCACCATCTACCTCATCGTCACACGCCAAGGGCACTGCATGTTCAAGCGCATCTACGACGAAGGACCCACATCAGAGAAAATACTCGCCCTCTCCGAAAACCCCGACTACACACCCCACGCACAGCCCATCCACAAAGAAGACATCCTCCGCATCTACCCCCTCCGCAGCGTCGTCCACGTCCTCTGAAAAGCAAGAGGCACCCTAGGCAATTCCAGGTAGGCCCTCCTAT
>JAUMXY010000059.1 GCA_030528885.1 Bacteroidales bacterium
TATTTCCTTTCTATTTCCTTTCTCTCTCTCTCATATACTTGCTTAAAGAGGCATGAAAATGGACTTTTCTTTTGTTTTCAGGCTTTTCCGAGGGTGTAACAAGGCTTTTTGTAACCTATTTGAAACATTCTGTAACCCTTTGAAAAGACGATTTTTTCATTTTGTTGTAATTTTGCATCGTCGTATGGTGTGGTGGATGTCCCTGTGGAGAGGAGGCGATGCTGAAACGTGAAGTTTTTAGTAGTTAAGATAGTTGATAGAGGTGAGGGAGACGGGCCTGTGCTTGTTGTGATTTCAAGCATAAGGCTTCGCTCCTGAACAAAGAGGGCAAGCCTCACAACCGTCTAATCTCGCAACCCAACCGTATAATCGTACAAATATATAATAACTATTCATAATTATCTAAATTTTATCTAACCAAACAAAACTTTTTCGCTTATGAAGAAATTTAACTTATTGATGGCAGCTGGTCTGATGAGCTTCGCTTCTATGCAGGCACAGACCACTATCGCCTCTCTCGGTTTCGAGCCAAGCGACACAAAGTACACTACAGCGGGTGCGCTCACTCCTGGCGGTACTTTTGGTGACTGGGTGAACGTGAAGGAAGGCGACGTATGGAATGAGCAGTACCAGGGTGACCAGATCTCTGGCGAGTACTCTTTCAGCGCAGAGAACACTGAAGAAGCTGGTTACTCTTGGGACCGTGGTTTCAAGATTGGTAACCTCCAGATTAAGGAGAACACTCCTTACCGCGTGAGCTTCTGGATCAAGGCTGAAGAGCCTACATACATCGATGCTGACGGCATGGAGAAGAGCACTTGCCTCACTTCATGGCTCTCACAGGGTATCGAGAACTATGACAAGAGCTTCAACTCTCCTTCAGGCAGAAACTACGGTGTGCAGATGACCAGCGGTCTGACCGGCGAATGGCAGCACATCTCTTTCGTTTCTTACTACACTAACGCTGACGTACTGAACAACATCATCGCTAACCAGGATTGGGTGGGCAACGCTGTTTATCCAGAGTCTTTCGGCGGCGACGGCGTGCAGACTTACGCTCAGTACTTTGGTGGCAAGCTCCCACAGGAGTTCTATGTTGTCATCAACATGTACAGCCCTGGCATCTACACTCTTGATGACATCAAGGTGGAAGAGGGCGTGACTTTCAACGAGGCTTCTTTCTGCGGCAACGTGGTGAAGCTCGACTTCGGTTACCCAACTAACATCGCTGCGCTTGCTAAGGCAAACAACGGCTCTGTTTCTCTCCCAACATCTTGCGTTACAGTTACTGCTGACGGCAAGGCTGCTGAGATTGAGTTCGTTGAGGGTAAGGAAGATGGTTTCCTCTATGTATTCCTCACTGAAGAGACTATGCTTGAGGAGGATGCTGACGTGAAGGTTAGCTTCACTCCAGCAGAGGACTGCCCAATCATCTACTCTACTGACGCTCGTCCAAGCACAGACGTAGAGAGCGAGATGAAGGTGCTCGGCTTTACTGACGAGAAGGCTTACAGCTCTTATGAAATCGATGCGCTTCCTTCTGCATGGACTCCAGCAGAGATGGTTAGCTCAAATCCTGAGAACGAGAGCTTCGAGATTGACGGCGCTACATTCAATAACATCGCTGTTACTTTCGACAAGCAGGTTACACTCGACTACGCTTCTGCTTCATTGGAGAAGAACGGTGTGAAGACTGACCTCTCTTCAGCTATGAAGGTGAGCGAGGATGGCTTGACTATCAATGTTGCTGTCAGCGGTCTTGCAGACGGTGAATATACGCTTACTCTTGCTGGCGTTACAAATGCGTTCGGCGTTGAGTGCATGAGCGACCAGGTGATTGTATTCTCACTTGGCAAGGATACTGACAACTCTGTATCTGAAAGCGTTTACAGCACAAACGAGACATTCTCAGTTACTGAAAACGGTACATTCCCAGTAGGTTGGGTAGCTGACGACAACGGCACTATCCACCAGTATGGTCTGTGGGTTGACCCATCTACAGGCGAGGTGACAACTTCTGTTGTTAACTACAACTGGGGCGGCAACACTGGCGGTGGTGGTACTCGTGCCATGACTGGCTACAGCGGCGACCTCAATGGTGGTGCTATCTACTGGCGTTCAATGAACGGCGCTAACTCTCTCGGTACACTGACTTTCGGTGCTCAGGTGAATGACTACATGCTGGAGGACGGCACGCTCGACCCAGCTATGCCAGAGGGTATCTCTCTCTACCTCGACGCTCGCAAGTATCAGATTACTATCCGCATGTGTGCATGGAAGAACCTGAACGGCAATACTGACGCTGTCAGCGAGGAGAACGCTCCTAAGTACAGCTTCACACTCGAAGACCTCGAGGGCAATGTTTACGCTCGTTTCGATGACGTTCCTGCAATGCCAAACGTGAACGGTGCTCAGAATATGGCTGTTAATGGCGTAACTCGCTCACAGACAGACTTTACAGTTGACAAGGCTGGCTACTATGTGTTGAAGTTCTCTACAACTCAGCCAAATGGTGAGTACCTCCTTGGTGGCGTTGACCTCATCACTATGCCTTCAAAGGCAGCTTACTGGAAGCAGCAGCTTGCAGCAGCTATCGAAGAGGTGAAGCCGGTAATGGAACAGGCTAACTATGCAGAGTATGACGGTGACACTAAGACTGCTTTCGCTGCAGCTATCGCTAAGGCTGAGGCTGGTGGCTTCACTTCACCATCTGCTATCAATGCTGTCATCGACGAGATGAAGGCTCAGGCAGCTAAGATGACTGCTCGTATCGCTAACATCGACGACTTCGGCATCGCTATTGTTGAGGCTACTGCTACTTACGAGACACTCGCTGAGAAGTATCTTGCTTCACAGGTGGCTGTTGACGCGAAGGCTATGATTGACCAGTATGCTGAAACTAATCCTTCTGCACTCTCTGACGAACAGCTCGCTGAAATCACTCCTGCATTGAAGAAGACTGCTAACGCACTCAAGAACCTGGAAGCTAATGCCGGTCTCCTGACATGGGGTATCTATAAGGGTATTGAGACTTACAATAAGCTTGGCACTCAGAATGAGGCTGCTCTCAATGCTGCTAACAATGCTGCAACTGACGACCGCGCTGTTGCTGACAACCTCAATGCTGCTAACAAGCTCCGCGTTCTCCAGATTCTTGCTGACGAACTCGTTGACGGCAAGATTCCTGAGGCTTACCTCACTAAGGTGAATGAGCATGAGGAGATTAACGAGTTTGACGAGCCAACTGGCAACATGGTTTGCGACATCATCGGTATCGAACTGACTGGTGTGGTACAGAATCCTAAGTTCTATCGTGAGTATGAAGTTGACGGCATCCCAGGCTGGACACTTGAGGCTGGTTCTGACTCAACTACGCTGAACATTGCTTACGGTGGCGCTGCTCCATCTGCTGACGCTCTCGTGACAGACCAGGAAATCAATATCTATGGTAATGCTGACTACAACCTCTCTCAGACGCTGAAGAACCTGCCAGCAGGTGTTTACACTATCAAGTTCAACACTCGTACTCCTAACGTGGACAAGATGGCTGACTTCGGCAAGATCTTCTACTACAATGCGCAGAACGACGAAACTGGTGAGTGGGACAAGTACATCTATGCAGGCTCAGAGGTGGCACCATACAAGGGTGGCTCTTGGAGCAACAACGACGCTAACAACACTATGATTGAGAATGTGCAGGTTGGCGAAGATGGTACACTCCTGATTGGTGCTCGCGAGCACTACGTTTCTGGCAAGGCTGAGAAGCATGAGGATAACACTCCACAGAGCTTCTGGACTGGTACAACAATGTGTGACGATGTTCGCATCTTCCTCGTTGCTCCACTTGCTGGCTACGATTACAAGAAGGCTGCTGAGGACATGGCAACTGCAATCGACGCAGTCGAGAATGGTGCAGAAGCTGTGACAGTGGCTGGCATCTACAGCATCAGCGGTGCTAAGGTGGCTTCACTCCAGAACGGCGTGAACATCGTGAAGTACTCTGATGGTTCTGTAAAGAAAGTTCTCGTTAAATAAATATATTTTGATGATTAGAAAAAGGGGCTGTCTGTGAAGATGGCCCTTTTTTATTTCTTCTTTTTTCTTCTTTTTTGTTTTATTATATCTTTTTTGCTATCTTTGTGCCGATTTTTAGATAATTTCGAATATTTATGAAGTTTCGGCCGCTAGTTATTATATTCCTATTTATGTGCGTGCTGGGTCTGAAGGCTCAGGATGTGCTTTTCCTAAACTCAAAGCAGGGTCTCTCGAACTCGAGGATTTCGGCCATTGTGGAGGATAGCCGGCATAATGTCTGGCTGACAACGCAGAATGGCTTGAACCGCTATGATGGCGTGAAGATTACTGTGTATCGGCATGTGATTGGCGATTCGCTGTCGCTGATGCATGACGAGAGCACTTGTGTGTTTGAGTATGAGGAGGGAAAGCTGCTGGTGGGTACTGGTGCCGGCGTGCAGCAGTACGACTACGAGACGGATAAGTTTAAGTTTATCCCGTTTGTCATGGCGAGCGGAGACACCATCTTGGGCCGTGTGGTGAGCATCAACAGCATGATGGATGGGCGTGTGATGGTATGTATGGCGGGGTATGGCAATGGAGAACTGAGGACGCGTGAGGATGGCAGCCTGTACTTCCGATATGTGAGCGAGTTTATCTCGGGTGACAGGCAAGCGCCGGCGACGCACTTCCTGGAGGATTACAAGAAGAATCTCTGGGTGCTGAATGGTTACCGACAGCTGTCTAAGCTGGTGAAGGGGAAGTTTAAGCAGTATGAGGAGTTGGGCAGCGTGAGGAGCATCTGCCAAAGCTTGTCGGGAAGGGTGTATGCCGCTACGATGAATGGTGGAATCTTTGTGTATGAGACAGAGAAAGATTGCTTTGAAATGGTGGCTTCGCCTGAAGAGGTGGGCGCTTCGATAACAAGCATCAGTGCGTGGCGGATAGGGAAGCTGTTTGTCACGACGGATGGCGCTGGCTTGCGCATTTATGATGAGCAGACTAAGACTGTGGCGGCTAGCGGCATCTCGGTGAAGGACTTTGATGCTTCGACCAGCAATACGAACTGTGCTATGGTTGACTCCTATGGCAATGTGTGGGTGGGCGTTTACCTGAAGGGTGTGATGGTGAAGCCGATGAATCAGTCTGTCTTTGAGTATGTAGGGCATAACTCTATCACGAAAAACACGATTGGCTCTAACTCTGTCTTTGCTATAACGAAAGCGACGGGGCAGCCAGGCTTTGAGAATGGCATGTGGGTGGCTGTGGACAATGACGGCCTGTATCTTGTGTCGGGTGATGGAAGCCGCTCGAAGCATTGGAGCGTGAAGGAGATTCCTGGTGTGCCGAGGACGTTTACGTCGCTGCTGAACCATGAGGCTTCAACAGTGCTGCTTGGCACGTTCTTCCAGGGCTTGTGGCAGATGAAGGAGGGAAAGATTGTGCCGTTGACGAAGGACGTCAACATGATTTTTGATATGTATCCGGCTAAGGAGAAGGATTGCTACTGGATTGCAACGATTGGAGATGGCATTTTCTATTACAACTTGGCAACGGGAAGTTTCTTGAACTATAAGTCAGACCACATGGAGGAGGATGGAACGCAGATTCTGAACAATCCGTATGTGTATGTGGTTTTGCCTGTTGACGATAAGCTGTTTGTGGGAACGGCAGATGGATTGACGGTGTGTCGTCTGGAGGCGGATGGCGTCATCACGAAGGCTAGCGAGAAACTGCTGAGAGGTTCGTCGGTGCGAGACATCTCGCTCTCGAATGATGGGACTTCTGTGTGGCTGGCCACGAACAGCGGATTGGTGAAGGTGGATAGGAAGACGCTGGAGCAGAAGGTGTACACGACAACGGAAGGTCTGCCTTTGAACAGTGTCGTCTCGCTGTGTGTGGTTGGGGATAAGCTGTGGATAGGAACGGATGACGGATTGTCTTGCATGGATGTGAAGACGGAGACTTTTGCGAATTTCTTCTCTGAAGATGGATTGCAGGAGAATGAGTTTAGCCGTGCGGCTGCTCTTGCGCAGAACGGATGTGTCTATTTGGGCGGTATTGGCGGTATCACGTACTTTGAAACAGAGAAGATGAGGATGTGGCAGGGCGAGAAGAGAAAGCTGGGGCTGAGGTTTGTGGATGTGTATCGCGATGGCAAGGCTATACATAAGGGAGATATGTCGGGTGGCTATGAGATGCTGAAGGGCTTGATTGATGAGTGCGGAAGAATAGAGATGTCTCATCAGGATAATAGCTTTATGCTTGAACTGAGCGTGAATGGCTTGAACAATCAGCACATCACGTATGAATACAGCATTAATGACGGTGAATGGATGAACCAAGGCGGAGGAAGTGACCGTCTGATCTTTGGCAACTTGGTTCCCGGTGTCTTCAGGATAAAGGTGCGTGCGAATGCTTTTGGCGCAATTGGCGAAGAGCGCGAGCTGGTGGCTGTGGTGCATCCTGCATGGTATCAGTCAACCGGAGCTAAGGTGGTTTATTTCCTGATATTCCTGTTGGTTTGCTGGTTGGTTTATGAGTATGTGAAGCGTCAGCTCAGACTGAGAAGGGTGATGGCGCGCAACAGGCAGCAACGTGAGCTGAACGAGGCGAGAGTGCAGTTCTTCATGAATATCAGTCATGAGATTAGAACGCCGATGACGCTGATTCTTGCACCGCTGGAGAGGCTGATAGGGATGGACCGGGATGAAGAGAGGCAGCGGAACTATATGTTGATGAAGCAGAACGCGAAACGTATCTTGCGTTTGATTAACCAGATGATGGATGTGAGGAAGATTGAGCAGGGCAAATTTGTGCTGAACTACCGCAAGGTGGAACTGGTGGGACTGCTGCAGAGCATTTTCGATGTGTTTGTTACGACAGCTGATGCGCATAAGATTAAGTATGTGTTCATGAGGAACGTGGAGAAGCAGTATGTGTGGGTCGATGCAGATAATATGGATAAGATTATCATGAACCTGCTCTCTAATGCCTTTAAGTTTACTCCTGATGGCGGCAGCATCCTGATGCGTCTGGAAAGTGAGGGGGAGAACTTTGAGATAGAGGTGACTGACTCTGGTGTGGGCATCTCGGACGAGGAGAAGAAGAAGGTGTTTGAACGCTTCTATTCGGCGCAGCATCAGAATGGCTATATCGGCACAGGTATCGGACTGAATCTGACTTCTATGCTGGTGAAGCTTCATAAGGGAACGATTCGGGTGGAAGACAACCCGGAAGGGCGTGGAACGAGGTTCGTTGTTAACATGCCGGTTGGTGAGGAGCCTAAGAATGCGGCAAGTACCTTCTATGTGCCAGAGTATGAGCAGGAAGAGGAAGTGGCTGCAGCTGTCGCTGCGGCAGACAAGGAACCGAGCGTGAGCGAACTTCTGGCGATAGAGAAGCCTTCTGATGCTTATAAGAAGAAGGCTGTGCTGGTGGAGGACGATGAAGCAATCCGCAGATATGTGCATAGCGAGCTTTCGGCAGACTTGGTGGTGTATCCATGCAGTAATGGTCAGGAGGCTTGGGACTACATTGTGGCGCATCCGAAAAAGGTGGATGTGGTGATTAGTGACATCATGATGCCTGTGATGGACGGCATGACGCTGTGCCAAAAGGTGAAGTCAAACTTTACGACGAATCATATTCCTATTCTGCTGATGACTGCCTTGGGGAATGATGCAGACAGGATTGCGGGTATTACCAATGGTGCTGATGCCTATCTTTCAAAGCCGTTTAATATTGATGTCCTGAAGGCTACTGTCCTGCAGCTCATGAAGACGAGAAGGATGTTGCAAGGAAAGTTCCAAGGCGACAAGCAGCAGGAGGAGAATATTGATAAGGTGGAGATTGAATCACCGGATGAACACCTGATGAAGCGTGTGATGAAAGTCATCAATGAGAACTTGGACAACCCCGACCTGTCTATAGAAGGAATAGCAGACCAGGTAGGCGTGAGCCGTGTGCATTTCTATCGAAAGATGAAAGATTTGACAGGACAGGCGCCACGCGACTTTATTAAATATGTGCGTCTGAAAGAGGCTGCTCGCATGTTGTCAGAGAAGAAGCTGGATATTACGGGCGTGAGTGTGGCAACAGGCTTCAAGTCTTTGTCTGCTTTCTCGACGAACTTCAAGATTCTGTATGGTGTTTCGCCTACAACCTGGTTGAGACAGCGTGAAGACGGAGAATTGGCGGATGAGGAGCTCGCTGAAGAGCAGGAAGGTGTGAAGGATACAAATACGGAAATACATAATGCAGAAGATGCGGAAGGAACAGTGGAAACAAATGCGGATATGGATACTGTTGCTGACGTTGCAGTGGGTGAGCCAATGACTTCCGAAGCAGATGTGGACGAGCCAACAGAAAGTATGGACGTTGCAGAAGATTTGGAGGACCAGAAAGAGGACGGCACCGATTCCGAAGAGACAGAAAAGGTAATCGAATGATTGGTTATGAGGTACGAAGAGGCGCATTGTGCTTCAGCATCTGTCTCTTTGTATGTGCAGTAATCCAACGCCTCTGTGCTTCGACGCTTTTTCCTCATGTGCTTGATTCTTTCCCTTCATGTGCTTGGGCGTCTTCTTTTCATGCGGCTCTTAATACCCTCCGTATCTGTTCTTTATCTCTTTGTTCACCCGTTTGGTTCTTGCTGTTCAGGCTCGTCCCAGCTTCGGCGTGGCCTTAGTTCCTGTCAGCGCGCTTTTGTATATAAATCATAAAGGCAGAACAAACTCATGCTGGATGCCTTTTGTTTAGAAGCGTTGTGGCAATGGATGGGCTGAACATCAGGGCGTTTCTCTTCGTTTGGCTTAGCCTGGTAGGCAACGACATGGAGTTTACGATGGACTGGAGTAGATTGATAGAAAGGGAAGAAAAACAAATTCCCCCTTCTCACGAAGAGGGAATCCGCTGACTAATTAACTAACTAACTAATTATTAACCTATTTATGCTTTACTAACTTTTTCTTTGTTTATCCATTAGGAAACTGCTGTGTGTTCAAGGGTCGCTTGTCGCAATTCTGCAGTTCCTTTGGTTTTCTGATGCAAAGTTACGAACTTTTTGTCAAACGCACTTTCTCTCAGGTGTCAGATACTTTAGTTTTTTAACCATAATGCGTTTTTATTGAAAATGTAACGTGAGAACAATTAAATGTATCAATATCTAAAGTGGGAAATGTCAAATATTGAGTAATTTTGTAGAAAACAAGCATTGAGGACGTTTTTCGTTACGCATTGTAGCAAAGAGAATCCGTGTGGGGACATTTTAATAATACTATATAATATAAGGTATAATATGAGAAGGAACCTATTTATTGCAACAGCATTTTTTCTTTTAACAGCAGGTCAGCTGCAGGCGCAGCAGACACGAAGTGCTTCTTTGGTACTGAGTGCTGGCACCAAGTATCAGTACATTGATGGTTTTGGCGGAGCGGGCATGAATGGCCAATGGAGTGATGTCTATACTCAGGCAAAAGCCGAAAAGCTCTGGGGGCAGGAGGACGACCAGATAGGACTGAACATCATGCGTGTCCGTATCAATCCGAATGAAAACAACTGGGGAGAATACGGCAAGGTCATCAAATGGGCGCGTTCGGTAAACAAGGGATTGCAGGTGTTTGCTACGCCATGGACTCCACCGAAGAAATACAAGACGCATAATACTACGAAATACAAAAATGATTTCGGTACAGATGTATGGCCCTTGATTGAACATTCATGGGGTGGCGAAGGCTCTAATGGCGGTGCTATCAATCCTGAGTATTACGATGAATACGCAGATTTCTTGGAGCGTTACCGTCAGGCGATGGAGAAGAAGGGAAGTCCCATTGATATGATTTCTATACAGAATGAGAGTGATTATACGCCGACTGGAGAAGATAACCTTCAGGCTACTTACGAGAGCTGTATCTATTCGCCCAAGGAAATGGCAGCGATGGCGAAAGCGGCTCGCGCGGCCGTTGACCCATCGTGCAAGATTATGGGACCTGAGTGCTTCGGCTGGGGACAGCATAACTATAATAATGCGCTGGTGAACATCAAGGATGCCGTTGATAATATTGATGTGTGGGGAAACCACCTGTACGGCACCAATGATTGGTCGTTCGTGAAGAGTGTGACGGATAAGACTCGCAAGAATATGTGGATGACGGAGTTTCTCCTCAATTATGATGACAAGTCGTATTCAGGCGAGTTCTCTGCAGAGTATCCGATGATTGAGAGCATTGAGAAGGCGATGCAGTCGGGGTATAGTGCGTATGTGTATTATAATATGTTGAATGACTTTTTCGCCTGCAACCATGGAGGAAGCGATACCGAATTGTGGAAGCGCGCCTATGTGTTTGGACATTATGCTAAGTATGCAACGGGCAAGACACGCGTGAAGTCATCCTTGACCGACGGAACAGGCATGCTGAAGGGTGGCTCTTCTTATGTCAATGCAACGATGGATACCGTGACAGTGTTTGTGCTGAACACATCTGCCAAAGACACATACAACCTGATTGTAGGACTTCCGTTTGTGCCTGCGAAAATCACTCAGATTGCAACAGGTGAGTCGGTGAACCGACTTGTGACGGATGTGACGGAACAGTATGACAATGGCACGCAGCGTCCTCGGTTAAAGCTTTTGCCTGGCGTGTTCTATACTTTCCAGTTCGTAAAGAATGCGGGTGAAGATGCAGAGGAGGAGCTGGCGACATCGCCCAAACTTCCTACTTATGGCAATCCGCTGATGGCGAACCGTTTCCTTGCCGACCCGACGGCGATAGAGTATAATGGGCGTCTGTATGTCTATGCGACGAATGACCAGCAGGAGTTCGACTATTCAGGCGGTCTCTACGCTAATTCGTATTCTAAGATAGGGCAGCTGGTGTGCTTGTCAACGTCAGACCTCGTGAACTGGACAGACCATGGCGTGATTGATGTCGAGTCTATCGCTCCGTGGATTTATGCTTCATGGGCGCCTTCGATTGTGAGTCGTGAGGAAGCTGATGGAAAGACACATTTCTATTTGTACTTTACCAACAGTGCGACGGGCATAGGCGTGCTTACGGCGACCTCTCCACTTGGCCCTTGGAAAGATCCGCTTGGCAAGGCGCTGATAGACGGAAAGACTGCAGGGCTTGGCACAATCTCTCAGATTATAGACCCGGGTGTTGCCATCAAGCCTGATGGCAGCGAGGCATATCTTACATTTGGCGGTGGCGACGTGAAGGGTACGGACTTGCAACCAGGGAATGCGAGAATTGTGAAGCTGGGTGATGACATGATTAGTTTGGCCGGCGAGATTAAGCCTATCTCTGCTCCATGCCACTTTGAGGCCAATGAGCTTAATTACATCGGCAACAGGTGGGTTTACTCTTATTGCACGAGATGGTCCATTGCCTCCAACTGGTCTTCCTACAGCAAGCTGGCGGCGCCAACCTCCTGTTCCATCGTGTATATGACAGCCACGGATCCAATGGCTGACAAATGGGCGTATAAGGGAGAAATCATGCCAAATCCGGGTAATGTGGGATATCCGTATGGCAACAACCATACACGTTTGCAGAAGTTTGGCAATGCTTACTATCTGCTTTATCACACGCATTGGCTTGAGCGTCAGCTGGGCTTCAGCGGCGGTTATCGCAATCTGCACATGAACAGAATCGTGGTGGCTGAGGCGCAGGCTCGAATTGCTGCGTTGACCGCCTCTTCGGCATCCATCAACGGAGTTCCACAATTGACAGCGGCACGCATCAATCCGTATGAAGAGCAGGACGGCAAGATGGCCGCCATCGTGACAAAGGACTGGTGGATGGTTCGTGGCGTGAATTTTGCGGCAGAGGGAAATCCTGCTCGCAGCCTGATTCTGAAAGTAAAGGGTACAGGAAGCGTAGAGGTGCGCGTGGGTGATTTGGAGAGGGAGTCTGTGGCTTTTGCTGAGTTCAGCAGCGATAAGGAACAGACGATTGTTGTACCGATTACAGGTGAAGAACTGAATGCGTTTGAACCAAATCTCTATTTCGTATTCGTCAGCAATACGGATGCAGAGGTGCTGTCATGGCAGTTCTCTTCGCTTACGGTTGAAGAGGCTACAGATATTGTGGAGATTGAAAGCGATGCAGAAGGACTTATGGAAGATGGAGCTGCATATTACTCTGTGTCAGGCGTTCGTCTGGCTCGTCCTGAAAAAGGTGTCAATATCATCCGTATGCGCGATGGCAAAGTGCTGAAGCGTGTGAGTCGTTGATAGGCTTAGTTTTTGTGCACTCCCTTTCATCCGCGGATATTTGGGGAGTGCATATTTCTCATTGCTGTTTCCATGCATCGCCTGCATGATTAAAACCAACTAAAGTATGAAAAGAACATTTGTTTTATCAGTCCTTTCCAAGAGGATTTGTGCCCTTTCCCTTCTTGCACTTTCAGCCAGCATGAACGCACAAGGTCTGTATTCAGGCATGGGAATGAAGCCGCGTATCGTGGTGTTGACAGACATTGCGCCCGGCAACGTGGAACCTGACGACATGGAGTCGATGATTCGTCTGATGGCTCATGCAGACTTGTATGAAATAGAAGCATTGATAGCGTCTGGAGGCTGGAACAGCAGCGGACGGGCATATCCTGTCAGCTGGAAGGACAGCTTGAGCACAACGGTTCGTGCTTATGAAAAAGATTTGCCTAATCTGATGAAACGCTCTGGTCAGCGTTCTTTCTTGAGCCTGAAGAAAGAAGAAGGCAAGCAGAAGATTGGCTATTGGCCAAGTGCTGACTATTTGAGGAAACGTTCTATGTTAGGAAGTTTAGAGTTGGGACAAAAGAAGATAGGGGCAGAAAACCGTTCGGAAGGAAGTGACTTCATCATCCAGCTTGCAGATGAAAAGGACAGCCGTCCCATCTGGATTCTTGCCTGGGGAGGCGCAAACACCTTCGCGCAGGCTATTTGGCAAGTGGAACAGACGCGCACGGCAGACGAGGTCAAGCGCTTCTTAAACAAGTTCCGTGTCTATACAATCACCGACCAAGACACCCCTTGGAGCAGGAACACTCCTGACTTTCCGTTTAGCTCGCACTACCGAATGCGGCGTGACCTGTCAAAAGACCTGATGTTTTTCTGGGATGAGAGTGCCTGGCTCTCTCAAAACAGCATAGGCTCGAGGAATTGGGGTGAATACGCAAAGCACATCCAGAAGCATGGGCATTTAGGGGAGATATACCCGAAGTATAAATATGGAGTCGAAGGTGATACCCCCTCCTTCCTTCACGTTCTCCCTAATGGTTTGAACGACCCCTCTTCGGCTACCATGGTAGGATGGGGAGGCTATTTTGAATGGGGATTGGGACGAGACGCAGAAACCTATTGCTACACCAATCATAGCAGCCAGGTGAAGAGCATTTCTCAGAAGTACGAAAACTACTTCTATCCGGCAATCTTCAATAATTTCGCGGCGCGTATGGATTGGGCGGCTCAAGGCAAGGGAAATAGAAATCCAGTTGTGATTGTTAACGGGAAAAAAGGACTGGAGATTATTTATGTGAAGGCAAAGGCTGGAGAGACCGTTTGGCTGGATGCTTCACGCTCGTTTGACTTGGAGAATGACGGACTCTCTTTCCGCTGGTGGAATCTTGCTGAAGCAGGCAGCTGTAGGGAGGATGTTGAGATTCAGCAGCCCCATTCGTCAAAGACCTGCTTGGTCGTTCCTGAAAAAGCGTCGAATACAACCATTCACATTGTTTGTGAGGTGTCAGACAATGGAACTCCTGCATTGACGGCTTACAGAAGGGTGGTGATAGATGTCCGATGAAGAAATACCGTCATGTACAGGCTGTGTTTATAATAATAGGCAGGCTGTGTCCATAATAAT
>JAUMXY010000060.1 GCA_030528885.1 Bacteroidales bacterium
AGGCATTCCGAGGCTGCACCGGCCTTACCAGCGTCACTATCCCCAATTCAGTGACAAGGATTGGAGACCATGCATTCTATGGCTGTACAGGACTTACCAGCGTCACTATCCCCAATTCTGTGACGACCATCGGAACCGCTGCATTCTATGGCTGTGCAGGACTTACCAGCATCACCATTCCAAATTCTGTGACAAGCATTGCAAGTTCTGCATTCGCTGGCTGTACAGGTCTTAAAATCGTCATTAACTTCTCCTCACTTAACATTTCTGCAGGTTCTGATGGCCATGGATATGTTGCTTATTATGCTGACAAGGTGATAACTACCGATGAACAGATTGGCGATTTCTATTTTATGAATATGGAATTGGCGGCATACACGGGAAATGATAAAGACGTAAAACTGCCAGATAATTACAATGGAGGAAACTACACTATTGGATATGCTGCATTCTCTGGCTGTACAGGACTCGCCAGCATCACTATTCCAAATTCAGTGAAAAGTATTGGAGATTATGCATTCTATGGCTGTACAGGACTTACCAGCATCACTATCCCCAATTCAGTGACAAGCATTGGAGACGAGGCATTCCGAGGCTGCACCGGCCTTACCAGCGTCACTATCCCCAATTCAGTGACGACCATCGGAACCGCTGCATTCTATGGCTGCAATTCCCTGTCTGAAATTTATTCCTATATGGAGAATCCATGCGTCTGTCCTTCTTTTGGTAGTAGTCCCACCCTCTACGTTCCTGCTGGAACTGCTGGCAAATATATTGAGCAACACTGGGACTACTATGTATCTGAAATTGTAGAGGTGGAGATAGAGATATCCAACACGCTTGCTGTTTCCGATGTGGAAGTGACGCATGGTGCAAGTTTCATCCTTCCCGTGAGCATGGAGAACGAGGAAAGCGTGACCGCCTTCCAGTTCGAAGTGTCCCTGCCAGAAGGAGTAAGACTAGTTGGCTGCGAGCTGACAGACAGAAAGAGTGACCAGACGCTGTCGTTCACAGAACTGCCCAACGGCAATTATCAGGTTGCAGCCCTCTCGCTGACTTCCAAGGCATTCAAGGACTCTGAAGGCGCGCTGGTCAACCTGCAGCTGGCGACAGAAAAAGAGATGGAAGCGGGAGAGTATGACGCGACCGTCAAGAACATAGAATTGACCACTACAGACGGAGAAGCGCTCCGCCCTGCAGACTGCACCGCAAAGCTGACAGTGACAGATAAGATGGTGGGCGACACGAACGGTGACGGCAAGATTTCCATCACCGACGCTGTTGCCATTGTCAACTACATTCTGAAAAAGCCCTCTTCCAGCTTCGCTGTCAAGGCTGCTGACGTGAACATGGACGCCAAGGTGACCATTACTGACGCTGTTGCCATTGTCAACAAGATTCTGGCAGGCACGAATGAGGCCAGGTCCCGTGCGGCGGACATGCAGCTTGACCCGCAGTGAAAACAATGGCATAAAATCCATTAATAACAATAAAAACAAGAAAAATGAAGAAATTTCTTATGTTGTTCGCCCTCCTGGCAACGTCCGTGGCCATGCATGCAGCCAATGGCGTAGAGGTGAGCGATGCCACAGCTGCCAAAGGCGGCGAGGGCACAGTCAGCATCATGCTGAACAACGATGACTACACTTTCACAGCATTCACCTTCAAGGTGACACTGCCCGAAGGACTCAGCTTCGTGACAGACGGCGAAGGCACTCCTGCCTTCACCAAAGGAAACCGTTTCGGCGACCATGCCATCTCCGCCAGCCTCTCTGGGCAGACGGCAACCTTTGCCTGCCTGTCGATGACAAGCGCTGCCATCAGCGGCACCAGCGGCAAATTGCTGGACATCAGCATTCAGTCAGACGACGAGCAGACAGTCGGCGCAGAGCTGGATGCCAGCCTGAGCGAGCTGACTTTTACAACTACAACAGAAGTGGAAGTTCCTTTCACGGATGTAGATTTCACCATCACTATCGGCGAGCCTGACGACGGCTACATCAAGTTCTATGAGACATCCGCAACCCTGCCCAAATATACGGCAGGAGAGAAAGGCAATGTGCGCATGTTCCGCACCATCGTGGCTAATCAGTGGAACACCATCGTGCTGCCTTTTACCTTGAGCAAGGAAAATGCAGAAGCAGCCTTCGGCAGCGATGTTCAGCTTGCCGAGTTCAGCGGCTTCGAGACAGAGTATGCTGATGAAGAAGATGTTACTCCCGATGGCATCACCATCAGATTCTCTACTTACACCATGTCTGCAAGGAAAAGCATGACAGGCGGAAAGCCTTTCCTCATCAAGACCTCGAAGGACATCACAGAGTTTGAGGCTGTAAATTGTACGCTTTTTGAAGCAGTGACAGATGTGGTAAAGGCTGACGAATGGGAAACTGCTGGCGCGTTCACAGGCTCTCTTGTGGCGACAAAGGTTCCAGCCGACGGTCTCTTCATCTATGATAACAAGTTCTACTATTCAACAGGCTCCACCAACATCAAGGCCTTCCGCGGCTGGTTCGAGCTTGGCGCCGTTCTTGACAAGGAGACCGACTTCGGGGCAAATGTCCGCTTCGTGGTTGACGATGAGGTGACCGCCATCGAGGGCGTTCCTTCCGCTGCCGACGAGATAGGTGCTGTTTACACGCTGAACGGCCAGCTGATAGGCAAGGACATCGACGTGAAGAGTTTGCCGAAGGGCATCTACATCATGAACGGCAAGAAGGTGAGTGTTAAATAAAGGTTGAACATCAAAAAAACGAAAAGAGACATGAAAAAGCAATATGTGGCTCCTCAGATGGAGTGTGTGGAGATACAGGAAGAGCTTCCCTTGTGCGTCAGCGGCGTTGGCGGCACCGGTGCGTCAGGCAGCGTAGACCTCGGCTTTGGCGGCCTTGACGAGCTGGGCGGCCTTGACCCTTATATCAAGGAGCATCTTGGCTTGGACGAAGTGCTTAAGGACTTTGATCCTATGGGTCCATTAGGCTGGTAAAGGCAAGTTATCAAAGATTCTATAGATGGAAGGGGCTGCATCCGTGCGGATGCAGCCCCTTCTTTATCAATAAGGAGTGTGTCAGTGCGCTGCAATCATGGGGAATAGTTCAGAGAACAGCATGTTTGCAGTGTCGGCGGTGACGATGTCGGTGAATGAGGCGTTTTGCAGCCAATAGACGGCGATGCCTGCTACATAGCCAAGGAGGGCGAGCCAGGATATGTTGCGGAAATACCAGACGAAATTGACTTGCTCGAGTCCCATGACGATGACACCTGCTGCTGAGCCGATGATGAGCATGCTTCCGCCTGTGCCAGCGCAGTAGGCGAGCAGATTCCAGAAGTTGCCGTCTTGCACGAAGTTCTCCATGATGCCTGTGGTGGTGTCTGGCTCGATGCTGTACATGCCCATGGCGCTGGCAACGAGCGGAACGTTGTCGACGATGGAGGAGAGTATGCCGATGATGCCGTTGACGGCATAGGCATTCCCGTGGAATGTTCGGTTGAGCCATTTGCCCACTTGTGCCAACGTTCCTGTCTCGCCTAAGGCGCCTACGGCGAACAGGATGCCGAGGAAGAACAGGATGGTGGAGAGGTCAATCTTGTGCAGAATGCTTGACACTCTGACTTTGGTTTCGAGGGAAAGGAGTCGCTTGTTGCGTCGAAGCGCTACCTCTGTGAAAATCCAAAGGATGCTGAGCAGCGCCATGATGCCGGCAAATGGGGGAAGGCCTGTGACGGACCGGAACAGCGGCACTAAGATCAGTCCGCCAACACCTATCAGGAAGATGGCAAGGCGTGTGGCGCGAGGAAAGAAGCTTTGTTCTAACTGTACCTGCTTGTCGGGCTTGCTCTCGCTTGTCTCTGCCGTCTCGACTTCTCCTTTCATTTTCATGGATATGATAGCAGTCGGTACCATTACGCTGGCAATGGATGGCAAGAACAGGTTGCCTATGATGCCTGTGGTTGATACGCATCCTTCAATCCAGAGCATGATGGTGGTGACATCTCCGATGGGGGAGAAGGCTCCGCCTGAATTGGCTGCAAGGATAATCATGCTGGCGTAGAGCAGGCGCTGGCTTTTGTCGGCAACCAGTTTCTTTAGCACCATGACCATAACGATGCTGGTCGTCATGTTGTCGAGCAAGGTTGACAGGACGAAGGTGATGCCTACGATTTCCCATAGCAGGATGCGTGCATTGGTGGTGTGGAGATAGCGTGTGACGAAGTTGAATCCGCCGTTGGAATCGACTATCTCAACAATGGCCATCGCTCCCATCAGGAAGAGGATGGTTTCGCAGGCATCTCCCACGTGTGGGAGGAATACATCTTCGGCTGACTGCTCTGGATGCCCCATCATATAGATGGCCCAGCAAATGATTCCCATGAACAATGCGATTGCGGATTTGTTCACCTTGGTGAAGTTCTCGATGGTTATGCATAGATAGCCAACCACGAAGATGAGAATGATGATGTTTGTCATTTTTCTGATGCTATAAATTAATACTTCTTTTTAACGAGAATCGGCTTTCGCTATTTACGTTTAGGCGTGAGCAGCGGGAAGCTGAGCAGTACATTGATTGCGCCAAACACAATGATGACATGGCGTAATGCCGGGAGTCCGTTCATAGGGTAGAAGTGCGGGAGATGCATCTATAAGATGTCGCATACGAGTAGCGCTATTCCCGCAAAGAGTCTTCTTCTTGAGGATAGGGGCTTCATTGTTGTTGGTGGTTTTTAGCAGGCTAAAGCCTTTTTGAGCATAGAAGCCTCTTGCCCTTCAAATATTTTGATTTCGCAGACAGAGTTATACATCAGGTTGTTGTAGCGGAACAGCTGCAGGGCTATGAACTGCCCATCCCGAGCGGAACAGACCTCAAGGCAGTAGTTGCCGTTGTCGTCTTGCTCAAGGGGTAGCTTTGCTTCTTCTGCACATTGAGGATTGTGCTGGAATTTGAGCAGGAACTGATGGATGGCGTTGCCTGACGATATTGTGTAATAGTTGCGGATGCAGTCGATTTCTGTTGATGTGGGCTTGTAGTAGATTTTTGTACGGAAGCCGAACATGCTTGTCTTGATAGAGATGTTGGGGTGGTTTGCTACTGTTGGGGCTATTTCTAAGTTTCTGAATCTAGTCATGATAGGTCTGTTTTTGTCTGCTTCCTGCAAATATGAGGGATCTCTCTTGTATGGTGCCTGCAGCAAGTGAACTTCAGGCTCGGCTAAAGATGCTGCAATGTGGCAATCGTCTCATCTTGAGTTTTTGAGGCGTATAGGAAATGGGATGTGCACAGAACCTGAGGTGACCTGTGCCGCACTTTATACGTATTGCAAAAAGCAGGAATTGATATTAATGTGAAAAAAGTAGATGTCTAAGCTGCGGAGAGCAGCGCTTAGGGTGATAATATCAATTGTGACCTAACGTATGATGTGCCTCAATACATATATATATAATGTATGTGAGGAAACGAAGGAGGTGATGGGAGCTGTTGTCCGCTGTACAAACCCACCAGTGGATTGGTGTAGGGCGGAGCGTAGGGAATGAAGGGTCGCGCAGGATTTTCCTGTTCCTCGGAAAGAGTGGGGGTGGCGTTCTCTTTGTGTGCGTTCTACGCGCTCCTCGGGGTTATGGCTGACGCGGAGGGATGATGCCACGTTGGAGATGTTTGCCGCGTTGTTGTTGAATTTCAGGCCCGGCTCGTCGGATGGATGGGAGACTTGGCTGGATGCTGTTTGGGACGGAATGGTCTGTGCACATGATGTGTCTGCCGAGTCGACCTCTGAGGCGGTTTGCAGATATGACATCCAGGTGATGGAGGTCATGATGAGGAATAATATGTGCATCAGAAATTTCATAGGGAGGGGATGGGGCTCTTGGCCTTAGATTTTGATGGATACTTCTACAGGACAATGGTCGCTGCCCATGATGTCTGTGTGAATCTTAGCTGATTCCAACTGGGGAATCAGGCGGTCTGAACAAAGCCAATAGTCGATGCGCCAGCCCGTGTTCTTCTCGCGAGCGTGGAAGCGGTACGACCACCAGGAGTAGATGTTCTCTTGTGTTGGGAAAAAATGTCGGAACGTGTCGGTGAATCCGGCATTTAGCAAGTCGGTGAACTTGGCGCGTTCTTCATCGGTGAATCCTGCGTTTCTGTGGTTGGTCTTTGGATTCTTGAGGTCTATCTCTTGATGCGCCACGTTCATGTCGCCGCATACAAGAACGCTCTTTTTCTTGTCGAGCTTTTGTAGGTATTGCCGGAATGCGTCGTCCCAATTCATGCGCAGGTCGAGGCGTTTGAGCCCGTCTTGCGAGTTGGGTGTGTAAACAGTGACGATATAGAATTTTTCGTATTCAAGGGTGATGACGCGTCCCTCTGAATTCATGGTTTGCCAATCTTCGCCGGAGAATGAGTTGATGATGTCGTTAGGCAGGCCGTATGCTACGGACAGGGGAGTGTGCTTGGTGTAAATGGCTGTGCCTGAATAGCCTTTCTTTTCGGCATAGCTCCAGTAGGACTGGTAGCCGGGAAAGGTGAGGTCGAGCTGTCCTGCCTGCATCTTTGTTTCTTGCAAGCAGAAGAAATCCGCGTCGAATGCGACAAAGGCTTCAGAAAAGCCCTTGCCACATACGGCGCGGAGTCCGTTTACGTTCCATGAAATGAATTTCATCAGAGTCGGTTGGTCATCTTATGTCGAGCGGCTTGCAGAGCAGGAGATGTCCTCCCTGTTGCTGACCGCATCGCTGTTGGGTCATTGACTAAATGTACTTCGAGAAGTCAACCTTGTGCATGTCTCCTTCCTTGATGAATGTGTCGTGGAATGAGTGAGTTGCGGCGAGGTTGTGCCAAGACTGTCCTTTCTGTGAGATTTTGAGGTAGTCCCACAGCAACTGCTTGTAGTCTGGGTGCACGCAGTTCTCAATGATAGCGTGAGCACGCTGGATTGGGCTCTTTCCGCGGAGGTCGGCAACACCTTGCTCGGTTACAATGATGTTAACGTCATGCTCTGTGTGGTCGATGTGGCTGCAGAATGGCACAATGGATGAGATGGCGCCGCCTTTTGCTACAGAAGGACAGGTGAAGATGGACAGGAATGCGTTGCGCTCAAAGTCGCCAGAACCGCCAATGCCGTTCATCATCTTTGTTCCGCAAATCTGAGTTGAATTGGCGTGACCGAAGAGGTCTACCTCAATTGCTGTGTTGATGGCAATCAGGCCAAGGCGGCGGATAACCTCTGCATTGTTGGATATTTCTGATGGACGAAGAACGAGCTTGTCCTTGAAGAAGTCGATGTTGTCATAGATGCTCACAAGCTTGTCGTTGGTAACTGTGAGTGAACAGGTCGATGCACACTTCACGCGTTCCTGGAACATGAGGTCTACGATGGCGTTCTGGAGCACTTCTGTATAAACCTCCATCGCTGGCATTTCTGGGTTGCTGCCGAGGGCGAAGAGGATGGCGTTGGCTGTCGTTCCCACACCGCTCTGGAATGGAAGGAAGCCTGGGGGTATGATGCCGCGCTTCTTCTCGTTCATGAGGAAATTGGCAACGTTCTCTCCAATCTTGTCTGTGATTGGATCTGCGTCCTTGAAGTCACGTGCTTCATCAGGGATATTGCATTCAACAATGCCCACAATCTTCTTTGGGTCTATCTGAAGGTATGGAGTTCCGATGCGGTCGGTCACCTTCTCGATGGGGATAGGCTTGCGGTAAGGTGGGTCAAGTGGTTCGTACACATCGTGGATGCCGATGGACTTGGGTGAATGGAATGCGTTCAGCTCAAGGATGACGCCTTTTTTTGCCAGACGTGCTACGGTTGGAGAGATACCGCCTGCGGCAGTGAGGTAAACCTTGCCGTCTTCTTCGATAGCACAAACTTCGATAATAGCCCAGTCAATGTCTCCAAGGAAACCATAACGTACATCCTGAGCCATCATGCCAAGATGGATGTCGTTGTATGCGATTTCACCAGCGTTCACGTGCTTGCGGAAAGCTGCGTTCGTTGTGTATGGTGCACGGTAGCGGATTGCGTTTTCTTCAGAAAGTACACCATCGCATGATTGACCAGTGGAAGCTCCTGTGAGAATGCTTATCTGGTAAGGACGACCAGCTTCATGCTCTGCATGAGCTATCTTTGCGATTTCTGCTGTCACGGCCTTGGGAGTTCCTGCTGGCGTGAAGCCTGAAAGACCGATGCAGTCACCGTCTTTGATGAGCGCTGCAGCCTCTGCAGCTGTAATTCTTGTAAATGCCATAATTTAAGTTTACACAAATCTGTTAAATTTGTGCGAAATTAGTTATTTTGTTTATAATGACAAAAAAAGAAGCACAAAAACTGATTGTCGTGCTTCTTTTCTATTATAAAAAGATGTGTAATGCTTATTTGATGGGATCAAAATTGTCTTCCAGTTCCTTTTTGTTTTTAGGCTCGTAGATGACTTTGTTGGCTCCGCTCGTTATCCGTACATATTCGGGATGTTCTTTTGCGAAGTTGTCTATGTAGCGTATTCTTTTCTGGTCATAAAGTTCGCTGACGGCGATGAGGATACCGGTCTCTTCCACGTCGCCAAATCCGTAATTGATGGCGGTGCCGAACATCTTCATGGTAGGAGACAATCCCATGTATGCGTTTACGAGTGGCGGTATGTTGTAGCCCAAAGCGCGCACCTCGCGGTTGAGTATCTTGTAGTCTTCTTTGAAAGTTTCTTCGCTAAACAGCTGCTCGAATTCTTTGGGGTCGTGCTCCAGTTCAAGCGGTTTGGTCGGGATGACCAGATGCTCTTTGTCTCCGAAGTGCTTGCGGAGGAAATAAAGAATCATGTCGCGTCCTTTCCGATTGTAGCTTGGGTACATGGTCATCTTGCCAAAGAAATACTTGCATCCAGGCATGATAACGGCCAGTGCCCCTAAGCCATCCCATAAGTTGTCGAGCGCGAAAATGGACTTATTGTCGGAGCGAGTGGACTGATATTCAAGCGTTACGAATGAACGGCCCAGCTCTATCGTGTACGGCATGTAGTTCTTGATGAAATTATCGGAGAAATGGAACATGTGGCTTGTTGCAAGGACGGGCTGCCCATTGTCGTCTAGCTTGATGTCTGGCCCGAGGATGTATCGGTAGCCTCCGATGATTTCTGAAGCGTCAGGATTCCAAACGATTAACTGCTTGTATGGGTTTTCCATGGTGTCAAACTCATCAAGGTCGCAATCCAACCCTGTGCCGCCGCCTGCTGCACGGAATGCAATCTCTCTCAGTCGCCCAATCTCTCGAACTACATTTGGAGAGTCCTGCCATGTGACCACGTAAACCTCATTGTTGCTCTTGCTGGTCATGCGCAAGCGCTTGTCGTCGGTTAGTTCTGCTTTCAGCACCTCCTTGGGGATGGGTGCAATGATTTCTGCTTCCATATAGTTGATGAAAATTCTTCTAATTCTCGTGAAGTTGGTACACTTTCTCCTTTACCCACTGTGCCCATTCTGTCGGGGTCTTGGACTTGTCAAATGTCTGCCAAGGTATGGGCTCGCCAAAAGTGACCGTGAATGTTTTGCCTTGGTTTTTGTACATCTCGTCAGCAAGGAACAGCATGGCAATGTTGAACTTTATATGCAGACGTTTGCACCAGCGGGCGATGTTGTAGAAACGGCTGGAATTCTGTCCAGAGAAATGCACGGGGATGACATCTCTCTTGTATTGAACCGATTTGGCGATGAAGGTCTTCTTCCATTCTAAGTCCCTGATGCTTCCGTCGTCCCCTTTTCTTGAACAAAGCCCTGCGGGGAACATGACAACATTTTTAGGAGATTGGAATGCCGCTTCGACCATTTTAGGGAAATCCCTGCCGTTACGGCCTGTCTTGTTGATGGGCACACAAAGTGGAGCTAGTCCCTTGAGGTTCATCAGCAGGTCATTGACCAGATAGACCATTTGGCTGTCATACTTATGGCAAATGATAGAACCTAATATGAGGCCGTCCTGTCCTCCGAGTGGGTGGTTGCTTACAATGGTGAAGTATCGTCCCTCTTCGTTGTTAGGAATTGCCTCCAGCCCCTCCTTGACAACGCCGCCGATGTTCGTCTGTACAACGGCATTGCATTTCATGTAGTTCAGACAGCCATCAATCCATTCTACGCCGCTTTTTCCTTTCCCCTCTCCGCACAGGTGCACGTTCATCCAATCTTGATGGATGATGTTTTTTAGCCATGTGACAACGAACTTCGGCACAAACGTTGCTTTTGTGCCGAGTTTGTTCTTTAGGATTTGATCGATGTCAATCTTGAATTCTTCTCCTTGAGCTGCCATAACATTGAAAAGTCGTGCAAAATTATTAAATATTTTTGTTTTTTAACCAAAAAATGTCTTTTTTTCATTGGGCAGAAATAAAAAAGGAGTAAATTTGCATTCGTTATTTAGTAATATTATCCCACTTTGTTTGTTTAAGTGGAGAAATGATTGATTTAACTATGAAAAAAATCTTATCTATCTTGTGCACAGTGATGCTCGTTCTGTCTTCATGCAGCTCTGTGCGTGACTTCTATTATTTCCAGGACGCTCAAGCTGGAGATGTTAACAAGGTGTTGAATGCTGCTCAAATAGTGAAAATCAAACCTTATGACAAGATTTCTATTTTGGTTACTTCTAAAGATCCGCAGCTTGCGGCAATGTACAATCTGATGTCTTCATATAATCGCTTAGGACAGACGAATGTAGCATATAGTGGTGGTGGATATATTTCATATTATACTGTTGACGAACAGGGAAATGTGGATTTTCCAATACTTGGAAAAATTCATGTAGCAGGATTGAGTAGAACGGAAATCGCAGAGAAGGTGAAGACTCGTATTATTACATCTCCAGAAGGATTGAAGAATGCGACTGTTACTGTGGAGTTTGCCGACTTGCATGTGGGAGTGCTTGGTGAGGTTAAGTCGGCAGGTGTTGTTCCAATCGACCGCGATCAGTTTACTATCCTCAATGCTTTAGAAAAGGTTGGAGACCTTACTCAATATGGCAATAGAAAGAATGTGAAGGTCTTCCGTAAGATAGACGATGCTATACATACATATGAAGTCGATTTGACTAATTTCGGAGAGATGTGTTCTTCTCCTGTGTATATGCTTCAGCAAGGCGATATTATATATGTTGAGCCGAATAAGGTGAGGGCTCGTCAGAGTACGGCAACAGGCAATACGCTTTTGACTCCATCCTTCTGGATGTCTGTTCTTTCTGTTGCAGTATCTATTGCTGTATTGTTGAAGTGATGATAAAAAGACTTTTAATTTTTTAAGAAACTATTATGGCAGAAGAAAGAATAACGCAAGTAGATTCATCCACAGAGAATGAAAATGAAGGTATTGGTATCATGGATATCCTTTCCCTTTGCTTGAGCAATTGGAAGTGGCTTGTTTTTTCAGTATTCGTATGTGTGGCAGTAGCAGTTCTTTATATCAAGATGACGCCGCCTACATACCAGCGAACAGCTGCTGTGCTTATCAAAGACGACAAACAGAGTTTTCGTCGCTCCTCGGGTGTTGCTGAGTTGTCAGAGTTGGGAGGTTTGGGCATGCAGTCTAATGTATATAATGAAATTCTCACTTTTAAGTCACCTGCCGTTATGAGTGGTGTGGTCAAAGCACTTGGATTGGAGGTGGATTGCTATGCGGAGGGTTTCTTCTACGATAAGCTTCTTTACGGGAAAAAGGCTCCTTATTCTATCCAGTTCTTGGATATGGAAAATGAATCTCTTGTAGGTGAATTGGAAATTGATGGTGAAGGTTATCAGTTGAAAATAAAGAAGCTTAATGCGGAAAAAACCGAAGAGGTTGTTAAAGGAAGCTTTCTTGATAGTGTTAAGATCTCTAATGGCGGTTCTGTCATTGTGAGTCATAATATGTATTATGTTCCAGACACACTAGATGAAGCGTGTACCAAGTTTAAGGTTGTAAAGTACAAAAATAACAGTGCGATAGAAAATTGTCTTAAAAGCCTAGAAGCAGACTTGGCTGACAAGAATGCTGATGTTATCAACTTGGCCTATACGGATGTTTCAATTGAACGTGCGACAGATGTTTTAAATGCCCTTATTCAAGTATATAATGAGAGATGGCTGGAAGAGAAAAATCAGATAACAGTTAGTACATCGCAGTTTATTGATGAACGACTCTCTGTTATTGAGAAGGAACTGGGTTCTGTTGACAATTCTATCTCAACCTATAAGAGTACAAATCGCATTCCTGACATCGAATTGGCTGCTGATGCTTATTTTACCATGTCAAATGAGGCGAACGATCAATTGCTGGATTATAACAATCGTAAGGCGATGGCAAATTTTGTTCGTCAGCAGTTGAATAGTAACATTATCAAGAACCAATTACTTCCTGCTAACTCAGGAATTGAGAATCCGAACATAGAGGCGCAGATTGACGACTACAACAAGGAGCTTCTTCAGCGTAACAATATCGCAGCTAACAGTAATGAGCTGAATCCGCTTGTTGTTGAACTGGATGAGAACATTGCACAGATGCGCAAGATGATTATTGCTTCTCTTGACAATTATGTGCATACGCTTGAAGCACAGATTCGCACGTTGGAGCAGAAAGAGTCACGTTCCACCTCACAGTTGACCACAAGTCCAGACCAGGCTAAATATATTCTTTCTGTAGAGCGCCAGCAGAAGGTGAAGGAATCTCTCTATCTCTTCCTCCTACAGAAACGTGAAGAGAACGAGATTGGCCAGACCTTTACGGCTTATAATACACGCATTATCAACTGGGCAGTAGGTTCAGAGCGCCCTGTAGCTCCTTCAAAGGGGAAAATTCTTCTGGTGGCATTCGCTTTGGGACTTGCTATCCCTGTCGGCATCATTTATTTGATTGAGATGAACAACACGACAGTGCGAGGGCGCAAGGATCTAGATAGCATGACCATACCATTTATTGGTGAAATTCCTTTGGCGTTTAAGAAAAAGAAGAAACGTTTTGCTTTCATCTCTGCGCTTATTGCAAGAATGAGCAAAAGGAAACAGCGTGTGGAAGAAGAGAAGCGGCAGATTGTGGTGAAGGACCGTAAGCGTGATTTCGTGAACGAGGCTTTCCGTGTGGTGCGTACCAATTTGGAATTTATGCTTGGGCACGATGGCGATAAAGTTGTCATGACCTCATCGTTCAATCCTGGTTCAGGAAAGACTTTCCTTGGAATGAATTTGGCCGTGAGCTATGCTATCAAGGGCAAGAGGGTTGTTGTGGTGGACTTAGACTTGCGCAAAGCGTCCTTGAGCACCTATGTTGACAGTCCGAAACAGGGGGTTGCTGCTTATCTGAATGGTGACGTGAAGGATTTCAATGAGGTGATTGTCCGTAACACACTACGTGAAGGGCTTGATGTCATTCCTTGTGGAACGCTTCCTCCAAATCCAGCAGAGTTGCTTTACAGCCCTAATTTGGAGAAGATGATTAAGGAACTTCGTGAGGAATACGATTATGTGTTCTTGGATTGTCCTCCTGTAGAGATGCTGGCAGACTCGACTATCATTAACAAGTATGTTGATTTGACTTGTTTTGTCGTTCGCGCGGAACTCTTCGAGCGCAGTTTGCTTCCGAAGTTGGATGCGATGTACAAGGAGAAGCGTTACAAGAATATGGCTGTAATATTGAATGGAACTTGTGCAATGGGAGGACGCT
>JAUMXY010000003.1 GCA_030528885.1 Bacteroidales bacterium
GTTGTCCGTTGTCTAACTTAATACCACCCGCCTCATGACACAAGTTTGGCTCAGCGCAGCAGGACTCTGCAGCGCCACACTCATAGGCACAGCCCTAGGATTTGTCGTCAAGCAATTGCCCCACAAATGGAACGATGTCATCATGGGATTCTGTGCAGGCGTGATGCTGTCAGCAGCGATATTAGGTCTGATACTCCCAGCCTACGAACAGGCAGGCACACAGCAATGGTGGGTCATTGCCATCGGCGTGCTCATCGGAGCCATGTTCCTCAACCTGCTCGACCTTGCCACCCCCCACCTGCATCACATCACAGGACTCGACCCGGAGCAGCACTCCACCAATTCGTCCATCAACCGAATCATGCTGTTCGTCATGGCCATAGCCCTGCACAAGCTGCCCGAAGGAATAGCAGCAGGAGTAGGGTTCAATGCAGCCGACACGACAGATGCGTGGACCGTCACCCTAGGCATTTCGCTGCAAAACGTACCCGAAGGAATGGTAGTCATCTCACCCCTCCTGCTGGCAGGAGTCAGCAAGTTCCGCACGTTCCTGATATCCCTCTCCATCGCCCTGCTGGAGATAGCAGGCGTTTGGTTCGGCTATGCAGCAGGCAGCCTCTCAGCCCACCTGCTGCCCGCCATGCTCGCATTCGCAGGAGGAGCCATGCTCTATGTAGTCAGCGATGAAATGATACCCGAGACCCATGCCCATGGCTATCAGAAGCAAGCCACCTACGCGCTCCTCATCGGCTTCATGACCCTGCTCTTCATAGAGGGACACATCTGACCCTTGCGGCTTGCGCTGGGGGTTGATGCCCCTTTACTCCCTGTTCATGTCAGCAATGACCAGCTTGATTTCAGCATACGAGTAGTCGGCAGGCAGCAAGTTCTTCACGTCGCTTAGCGAATAAGCCTTGCTAAACGACTTGACAATGCCCCGAATGATTTTCTGATGCTGGACACTCACCACCTCGTCCACCTTCAGTTCTCCCGTTTCCACAAAATGCGCCAGATGATTCTCTATCGTCCCGATGGTGAGCGAACGTTCGGCTGCTATCTCCCGTATGCTTTTTCCCTCGCGCAGCAACTTGTACGTCAGAGCTTTAGTGTCCACCTTTTCCTTCTTAGGCTTCTCCTCCTTCCGTTTCTTTGTCCTCTTGGGCTTCTCCTCCTCATCCTCCATCACAAAGTCGTCGAGGGCAGCCTTCGCCTTTGCCGACAGATAACCACGAATAGAGAAACCGCTGTCCTTCAGACGCGAAAAGACACCCGTTTTCAACTTGCAGGACAACGTGAAAGCCTCAAGCGCATTGTTATACTGAGCACTCACCTGCTTGTTGTTAATGACCACCTTTGTGCGCTGCATCACAGGGTCAAGCCCTTCGTGCAACTTCGCATCGAAATAGCTCATGGCTGCCTTCAGCCGCTCCTGCAATTTCCCGTCTTGCGAAAAGCCTGCACCGCTTTGCTGCATGAGCATGGCATACTGACGCTGAAACCGTTGCGCCACCTCAAGCACCTCTTTCTCCAACTTGGGCAGCGCCTCTTGCAGCGTCTCCAGCAACACAGGATAAGAACCATACAGGTGTTCGTTCACCACACGCAGCAGGTATTCCATGTCCTTCTTCAGTATCGTGAAGTCAAACAAGTCATTAAGCAACGAGTAGTAGTACTCATACATCATCTGCGGCAACTTCCCTTCAGCCTGCTGCGCTTCCTGCAATTCGCGATCGATATAAGCGTTGACTGATGCGTCCGTGATGATGGCGCTCGACGACAGCGGGCGTGCCAGCACCATACCCTCAAGCGTTCGGCAACGGCTCAGCGCAACATACGTCTGCCCGTGAGTGAAAGAATCCGTAACATCCAGCACAGCATGGTCAAAAGTCAGTCCCTGACTCTTGTGCACCGTGATAGCCCAAGCAAGACGGAGCGGGTATTGCCTAAAAGTCCCATCCACCTCTTCGCGTATCTCTTTTGTCTCGGCATCAATTACATACTTAGTATTCTCCCACGTCAGTTTCGGCACATAGATGGTCTTCCCATCCTCCTTGCAATGCACGACAATAAGACGTTCGTCAGCCATGTCGTCCCAATCCCATCCCTTCACCGTACCTATTTTCCCGTTATAGTAGGCTTTTTCAGGACTAGGGTCGTTCTTGATGAACATGACCTGCGCCCCCTCTTTCAGCACCAGACGTTCATCGGCTGGATAGCTGCTTTCGGGGAAATTCCTATGTATTTCGGCAAGGAACGCCACTTCCTTCGAAGGCAATGCCTCCAGCTGCTGCTCGTTGTAGGTCTGCGCCATTCTGTTATGCGTCGTCAAACGTATCCAGTCCTCCTCTTCTGGCGGCACAAAACCCGGAACATAGCGCGCATTCAGCGCCTTCATGGCAGGCAAATCCATTTGGTTTGCCCGTATCTTGCCCAGCATATCGATGAATGCCGCATCCTGCTGCCGATAGATATGCTTCAGTTCGATGGTCACATAAAGTATCTGCTGCAAAGCCTTGCTGCCAAAGAAGTAAGGCGTGCTGTAATAAGGAGCCAGCAACGCCCATTCCCGTTCCTGCGCCACAGGCGCCAGCTGCAGCAAGTCGCCAATCAGCAGCAGCTGCACCCCGCCAAAGGGCTTGCTCCTGTCCCTGTACTTCCTCAGCTCCTGATCTATCGCATCCAGCACGTCACACCTCACCATCGAAATCTCGTCAATAACCAGCAAGTCCAGCGTCTTGATGAGATTCTTCTTCTCCTTGCTCATCTTATAATAGCTCTTCTTCTCCCCCGTCTGCATGCCAGGCACCTGAGGCCCCAGCGACAACTGGAAGAAAGAGTGGATGGTCTGCCCCTGCGCATTGATAGCCGCCACGCCCGTTGGAGCCAGCACCACCATCCGCTTAGGCGTACGTTCTCTCAGCGTGCGCAAAAACGTTGTTTTCCCAGTCCCAGCCTTTCCCGTCAGAAAAACCGAAACATTCGTGCTTGTCACAAAGCGCCAAGCCAAATTCATCTCATGGTTGCCTGCCCCCTGATTCTCCGCCGCATAAGCAGCGAAGACATCCTCAGCCGATGTCATATCCAGATAATCCATTTCCTTTACTGTTCAGCGGAGCAGCCTGTCTGCTCAACACTTTCTTTTCATCTTGCAAAGTAACATAATATTTGTGAAAAAAACAACCAACCTTTAATCTTTTCCACCCCTTCGTCCATCTAACGAGTAAAACAACTAAAGCAACAATGAAAAAGAACATCCTCACCATTGGGGCGTTAGCCCTTACCACCTTCGGCATCTGCCATGCTGAAGACATCCACATCCGATTCAACGGCGCAACAGCCCAGATAGAGCAGCAAACCACCGACAGCGTCCTTGTCACTGCCGACGGAGCACACGTCAGCATCTCCAGCAGCTATCAGGCACATCAGCTCACCATCCGCCTGAGCGGAACAAGCGAGGACGGTCAGCTCATCCTCCAGACAGATGGCAAGACAGCCCTCACGCTCGACAACCTGCACCTGACCAGCCAAGAGGGGGCGCCCCTGTGGCTGAGAAACAAGAAAAGAGCCGACATCATCGCCGCCGACGGAACCCAGAACACGGTAACCATCGCCGCCTGCATCGACACAGCCAACCACAAGTCTGCCGCCATCTGGTCCAAGGACAAACTCAAGTTCACAGGCACAGGTACGCTCAACGTGCTGGCAACAGGCGACGGCTGCAAAGGCATACGCGCCAAGAAAGACATCACCGTCGAGCAGCTGACCCTCAACGTCGAGACTACAGGCAACAATCTAGGGAAGAAAGAAAATGCTTTTGGCGGCGGCTTTGGCGCTCCTCCCATGGGCGGCTTCGGAGGCGGCATGCCCGACTTCAACAACCTGTCAGAAGAGGAGAAAGCCCGATTTGAAGAGATGCGCAAGCACTTTGAAGAGATGATGCAAGGAGGCGGGTTCCCTATGGGCGGCTTCGGAGGCAGAGATGACAGAGGCGGCAGAGGCAACAGAGAGGGCAGACATCATGAGCGTGGCGACAGCGCCCGCCACGGATTCGGCGGATTCGGCGGATTTGGTCCTCCACCGCCAGGAGCAGGCGGCGAAGGCGGCGGTATGCCCTTCGGCAAACAGAAATACAAAGGAACAGCCAAAGGCATCAAGACCCTCGGACGCTTCATCCTCAACAGCGGCACACTTACCGTCAAGACCACCTCAGCAGGCGCTGAAGGCATTGAGGGCAAGCAAGGCATAGAACTCAATGGCGGCACTGTCAGCGTCACCGCTGTCGACGATGCCATCAACGCCAACGAACGCATCTACCTCAATGGCGCCAACGTCATAGCCCACAGCACTACCAACGACGCCATCGACGCCAACCTTGTCGACTTCTTCGCTGGAGGCTTCCCCATGGGCGGATTCGGCGGCGGGCAGCAAGACAGCGACCCTGCCATCATCGTCAACGGCGGCACCATTTACGCTTGGAGTCAGCGCGGCATGCCCGAAGAGGGACTCGACTGCGACTTCTCCCCCATCGAGGTGACTGACGGAACCCTCTTCACCGTAGGGGCTGGCATGGGCGAAATGCCGTCCGTTCCCACCAACGAGACTGCCCAGCAACCCACAGCGCTGCTCATCGGCATCGACATCGTCGCCAACCAGCCCATCCAGCTATGCGACAGCAACGGGCAAGTGCTGCACACCGTCACCGTGCCCTTCTCCCTCCAGCGCAGCTCCAGCTTGCTCACCAGCCCACTGCTCAAAACAGGAGCACAATACACCGTCAAGACCCAAGGATACGAAAAGACATTCACACAAACAGACCCCTTCACTATTGTGAGATAGCGCCTGTTCGCAGCATACACTTCAAAGACATCTTTTATATAAACGAAAGAGGCTTTACTATAGATTTGAGCACAGCGAAATAAAACCGTACCCCTCGGGTCCGATGCAGTGGACCCGAGGGGTACGGTGTGTCGGACCCGAGGGGTACGATTGAGAAGCACAGAGAGAACAACCTCTATTCAATCAGGCGAGAAAGTCGAATGATGGAAAAAGAAAGCTAAAACCAATCGTCCTCAAACAAATCCTTGTCCATCATTGCAGCCACCCCTCACCCCATCTTTCCCGTCAAATATGCTTTTGTTCTCCTGTCTGTCGGCGAGGTGAACATCGTTTCTGTATCGCCATACTCTACCAGTTCGCCAAGGTACATGAACATGGACTTTGACGCTATGCGCCTGGCTTGCCCCATATTGTGGGTGACGATGAGGATGGTCACTTCCTTTTGAAGTTCCTGCATCAGCTGCTCGATGTGCGCTGTTGCTATGGGGTCTAGTGCAGAGGTCGGCTCGTCCATCAGCAGGATGTCTGGCTTCATGGCTAATGCTCGGGCTATGCACAGGCGCTGTTGCTGCCCTCCAGAGAGGAAGGTGCCTTTCTTGTTCAGCACGTCTTTCACTTCGTCCCATAGCGCAACGCTCTTCAGGCAGCGTTCTACGGTTTCGTCTTTCTCGGTTTTCGACAAGCGGATGCCATTGAGTGCATATCCCGAGAGCACGTTGTCGCGGATGCTCATGGTGGGGAATGGCGCGGGACGCTGGAATACCATGCCTGCTCGGCGGCGCACATCGATGGGGTCCATGGAGAGGATGTTTTCGCCATTCAGCAGTATTTCGCCGTCCACGCGGATGTTGGGATACAGGCTGTGCATCAGGTTGACGGCTCTCAACAGCGTGCTTTTTCCGCAGCCTGATGGCCCCATGATGGCGGTGATGGTGTTGGGCTGGATGGCTGCTGATACGTATTTCACTGCCATGGTCTGCTTGGTGTAGGATACGCAGGTCTTGTTAAATTGAAGGATGGGTGTTACTGTTTCCATTTCTTTGCAAGTTGTTTGGCTGTAAGGTTTAATATGAGAACGAATAATAACAGGAAGAGTGATGCGCCCCATATCAGTTCTTGAAGGTTGGGGTCGTTGAAGAATTCCCAAATAAGCAGAGGCACTGCTGATATGGGTTTGTCGATTGCGAAGCGGATGAATGAGCAGCCAAGCGCGGTAAACATGAGGGGGGCTGTCTCGCCTATGACACGCGAGACGGCTAACAGGACTCCTGTGAAGATGCCTCCGAGGGCGGCGGGGAGCTGTACTTTCAGCGTGACACGGGCGGAGTTTCCTCCAAGTGCCAGCCCTGCCTCCTTGAGCGATGCCGGCAGAATCTTCAGGGTCTCCTCTGCAGAACGGACTATGAGCGGCAGCATCATGATGCAGAGCGCTGCACTGCCAGCTATGGCTGAGTAGCCTTTCATGGGGACAACCACCCAAATGTAAACAACAATGCCTATAATGACAGACGGGGTTCCTTGCAGCAAGTCGGTAAGATAGCTCACAATCTGCGCGAATCTGCTTTTGGCGTTCTCTGCCAGAAATGCACCGCACAGGATGCCTGTTGGGATTGCAGCGGCGGCAGCCATTCCCAGCATAAGCATCGTTCCCACAATGCCGTTTGCAATACCGCCAGCTATGGGTTCTCCCGCCTCAATTGCTTTCATTGCTCTATACGCCGTGGGGGTGGGCTCGGTAAGAAATGACCACGAGAGTTGGTCGTAACCTCGCAGCAGCACCTCTCCAAGAATGGCGAGCAGAGGGACGGAGGTGAGGGCGGCCAACAGGCATACAGCCCACAGCAATGCTTTGTCTTTTGCCTGACGATTTCTAATTTTCTTTTTCTCCCTATTCATTCTATTCTTGCGTTTTTTATCATTATCTTTCCTATCAAATTGATGCATGCCGTCATCAGGAACAGGATGAGACCTATGGCTATCAGCGAGGAGAGCCGCAAATCGTCAGCCTCGCCGAATTGGTTGGCGATGATGGATGCCATGGAGTTTCCTGTCGAGGTGATGGTATGGGGGATGGTGTTGGTGTTGCCGATGAGCATGGTCACGGTCATTGTCTCGCCTAGGGCTCGGCCTGCCGCTAGGATGTAGGAGGTGAAGATGCCTGGACCTGCAACGGGGAAGACGACTGTGCGAATGACTTCGGCACGGGTTGCGCCTAGGCTGTATGCGCTCTCTTTCAAATCGCTGGGCACCATTTTGATGAACTCGGCGCTGAGCGAAGCGGCGTAGGGCACTATCATGATGGCCAGCACGAGCGAGGCGGTGAGTATGCCTGAACCTTGGGGTGAGATGTTGAGTGCCATGAGCAGGGGGCGCAGGGTGTAGAAGCCCCACAGGCCGTAGATGATGGAGGGGATGCCTGCCAGCAGGTCGGTTGCGGCGCCAAGCACGGATGCCGCTTTGGTGTCTTTGAAGTATTCTCCGACAAACAGCGCGACGGGCAGGGAGAAGGGTATGCAGAAGAGGAGGGCGAGCAGTGTTGTCGTCAGCGTTCCCGTGATGAAGGGCAACGCGCCGTACTGCTCTGCTCCCTCGGTGTAGCTCCACTCGGATGAGGTGAGGAAGTTGAAGAATCCGAAATGCTCGAAGGCTTCGTATGCGTCAGTGACGAGGGCGTACACTACGCCCCCGCACACGATAGGCATCGCCAATGCTGTGGCGAGCAACAGGATTTTGTATAGCTTGTCGTTCATGGCTCTTGGTCATTGCAGTATGGGAGCCCCGTCGTATGTTACGGCTTTCAGGTTCTGCATGCTCAACTCCTTGGCTTTGGCAGGCAGCGGCGCATAATGCACCTCTGAGGTGATGCGCTGCGCTTCGTCTGAAAGGATGTATCTCAGGAGGTCGAGCGTTGCTGCGGCCTGCTCTTTCGTGCGTCCTGAATAGTTCTGCTCTTTGTAGACAATCATCCATGTGAAGGTGGAGATGGGGTATGCGCCAGCTGCGTCTGAATGGGTGATGGAGCAGCGGGTGTCGGCTGGGATTTCGCCCGATGCGGCAGCCGAGATGGTGGCTGCTGATGGCAGGACGAACTCGCCTCGCTGATTCTCGACACGGGCATAAGGTATGTTCTGCGCAAAGGCATACTCCGAACCTACATAGCCGATTGCATTCTTTGTCTGCCTTATCACAGTTGCCACCCCTGGATTGCCTTTCGCTGCCTGTCCCGTTGGAAAGTTCACGGATTTTCCTGCACCATATTGGGAAGCCCACATGGGACTTGCCTTTGCAAGGTAGTCGGTGAACACGAAGGTTGTTCCCGAGCCATCGGAACGATATACAGGGATGATGGCCTCCTCGGGAAGTTGCACGCTGGGATTGAGTGCCGCAAGACGCTCATCGTTCCACATCTTGATTTCACCGGCAAAGATGCTGGCGATAACCTCGCCTGACAGTTTCAATTCGTTTACGCCATCGAGGTTGTAGGCAACAACCACTGCGCCCATGCAGGTGGGGACATGGATGACGGAGTCCATCTCTGCCATCTCCTTGTCTGAAAGGAATGCGTCGCTGCCTGCAAAATCAACAATCTTGTCACACAAATTACGCACACCGCCGCCCGAGCCGATGCCACCATAGGCGACTTGGTCACCATTTACTTGTCCAAACTGCTCGAAGACCACATTGTAGAAAGGGAGCGGAAATGTTGCACCTGCGCCCGAAAGCTGCTGAGCCTTGCGCTCGCCATTGTTTACGTTGCCTCCACAAGCTACCATTGCAAAGGCGACAGTCAATGTCATGACTGATGAAATAATCTTTCTCATAATATATATGTACATTAATTGTTTGTTCTGTTAAAATCCGAAATAGCAGTTCACGTATGCAGAGCAGGCATTCTGAGCGTCGTCTGCCTTAGGCATGCTCATTCTGAAATTAGGGGCAATCTTCACATACTTGCCGAGCTTGAACTGCACGCCGAGGATTGCAGCCTGTTCGTCTTTTGCCTTGTTCCAATCATTTTTAGAGCACAACTCATCGTATCGGGCATACAAGTCCGTATCCTTTGCTAATTTTACGGAAGCAAACACCGAGTATCCGTATTGGTCGGCATCATTCTGATTGGAGGCATTCCACATCTGGCTGTATTCCGCACCCAAGGTGAATTTCTCGTGCTTGTATCCGGCAAATGCTGCCAAGTTGGCAACGTCCTTTTTGCCATCTTCGCCGCTTTCATTCCATCCTCCGTAGAGGCGCACCTGCAATCCGCTGACGGGGGTAAGGGTTACGCCCAGACCGTAGCTTAAGCCCTCGTTACTCTGGATTTTCTTATACCCTTCGCCATTGACAATGATGGCGTCGGCGGAAATCCAATCGGCAAATTCATACGCTGCTGAGAGACCTAAATCGGCGCTGCTGCCAAACTTGTATTCGTCCTGAAAGGACTTCATGATGTAACGATAGCCCCAGAACTTTTCCTGAAAATTGAACTGAGTTGTAGAGATAAGACCGCCATTCAATGTCAGCTTTGCCGTTTTCCAAGACACCATCGCATTCTTGATGTAGGCGATGCGCTGATAATCGCCCACATCACTCGATTTGCCGACATCCATCACAGCCTTTGCCGAGAGCCCTTTGCCAAAGTTGTATTCGTAGCCGAGGTAGCTGCGTTCCAGCTCGTAGCCTCGGTCATCATTTTCTTTGCCGAACCCAGCATGGAAGTTACCAAACACCTGCACAATCGCCTTGCCTTTGGGCATCTCGTCTTTTCCCTCCTGCGCCATTCCAGCCATTGCCAGAAAGCTCAGCAATCCTGTCATAATCCATTTCTTTTTCATACTTTTTTGTCTTTTTAATGATTCTTTTTTAATTTTCTATTTATTCATCAGATCTGATTTCTTTGTCTTTTGTTTTCGCTGGCAAAGGTAAGGGGCTTTTATTTCATAATTATTTCAAAAAGATTAGGCTTTGGTGAAATGCGCACAACCTTAAAAAAGGAGGGGAGTTAAAAGAGGAGTTAAAGGGAAGTTATGGAGGAGTAATAGAGGGGAGTTATGGGGACGAATGTGATGCTATTGGCAGAGTATCATCCCTTTAACTCCTCTTTTAACTCCCCTATAACTCCCCCCATAACTCCCCAAAAACAAAACTCAGAAACACAAAATGTTACATTTTTGTTAAATCTGGCATAGGGGGAATAGCTGTCTAGAAAAAACTCCGTAATTTTGCACATCATTTAGTAGATGGAATATGAAAAGTACGCGCATACTAATTGTGGATGATGAGGAGACTCTGTGTGAGGTCTTGAAACTCAATCTGGAAAATGAGGGGTACGATGTGGACGTTGCCTTGAGTGCAGAACAGGCTTTGACTTACTGCTTGCCCAACTATTCACTGATTCTCCTGGACATCATGATGGGGGAAATCAGCGGCATCAAAATGGCTAAGATGCTGAAAGCGGACGTTGCCACCGCTCAGATACCCATCATCTTCTGTACGGCTCGCGACACAGAGGACGATATGGTCATGGGGCTGAACTTGGGAGCTGACGACTATATCATGAAGCCTTACACCGTCAGAAACATCGTTGCACGGGTGAAGAGCGTGCTGCGCCGCACATCACCCAGCAAGAGCTATGCAGCAGAAGAGAAGCCCAATACGCTGAGGGCTGACGGCTTGCTGCTCGACTTGGATTTCAAGCGCTGCATGATAGATGGTGCAGAGGTGAAGCTGGTCAGGAAGGAATTTGAGATTCTTGCCTATCTGCTTCTGCATAGGGGAAAAATATGCTCGCGGGAACAAATATTGAATCATGTATGGAGCAACGAGGTGGTGGTGCTGGACCGCACTGTCGATGTGAACATCACTCGCCTACGCTCTAAGATTGGGATTTATGGCTCATACATCATCACTCGCTCAGGCTTTGGCTATGGCTTCCGCAATTAGATTGTCTTTCCACAAGCGGCTCTTCCTGTTGCTTATGGCTTTCTCGTGGGGCATCACGCTTTGCTTTGTCGCTTTCCAGTATGTGCGCGAGAAAGAGTACAAGACGGAGTTTCTTCATGCCCAGCTGCAACAGTACAATCTTCATATGCTCGAGGCAATAGAGCGGGGGGAGCCATGCGAAGAGTACATGGAGAATCAGGATGCGCCTTTCGAAAATCTGAGAGTCACGTTCATTGCACCTTCGGGCACGGTGGTCTGCGACAACACGATTGAGTCAGACTCGTGGGACAATCATCGCCATCGCCCAGAGATTGCTGCCGCCATCAGGACGGGGGCTGGCTGCCACATCAGACGGCAGTCGGCCAGCGACGGCCGAGAGTACTTTTACTCTGCCACACGAGGAGAACTGGGCATCGTGCGCACTGCCATACCTTATTCAAGCACGCTGTACGACCTGCTTGAGGCTGATTGGACTTTCTTGCTCATCATGCTATCCGTCACGCTCGCCGCAAGCGTCGCTGCATTCTTCACCACCCGTCAGCTGGGCAAAGACATCGAACGGATGAATCGCTACGAAGCTGAGCAAGAGCGCACACGACTCAAAAGGCAGCTCACCAACAACATCAACCACGAGTTGAAGACACCTGTCGCCTCCATACAGATATGCTTGGAGACCCTGCTTTCGGGCATCAACCTAAGCGAGGAGAAGCGGCAGGAGCTGATTGGAAGATGCTACACGCAAAACGAGCGGCTGCGACGACTGCTGCATGATGTCTCGCTCATCACTCGGCTGGAAGACGGCACTGACCAGATAAGCAGGGAGCCTGTCAGCATCAACAATATCATCAACGAGATTGCAATAGAGCTGGACATGATGCCTGAAGAGAAAAGGCACACGCTGCACATCGACTTCAGCGAGGAAGTCATTATCGAAGGTAATCTCGCGCTGGTATGCTCCATCTTCAGCAATCTGATAGAAAACGCCATCACCTACTCAGAGGGCAAGAACATCTACATCTCGCTGCTCAGAAACAATCAGCAAAACTGCCACATAAGATTTGAAGACGACGGCAAGGGGGTCAAGCCCGACCAGCTCCCTCGGCTCTTCGAGAGATTTTATCGTGTGGACAAAGGGCGTTCCCGCCAAAGAGGAGGCACAGGGCTCGGCCTTGCCATCGTCAAGCATGCAGTCCTTTTCCATGGCGGTACTATCACTGCCTCTAACCGACCTGATGGCGGACTGCGGTTTGACTTCTCTTTGCAAAAAGCCGCACAACCGACAAGAACTCAATCTGGATAAAGGGAAGTTATAGAGGAGTTATAGAGGAGATAGAAGAAGTTAGATTAGTGCATTTGCAGAGTATTGTCTTTTATCTCCCTCTATCTTCCTCTAACTCATAAACAAACTCTACCCTTCACCGCCACTTCCATTCTCTGCATTGCCTCGACCAGCACCGAACGCTGCGTGCCAGCATTCAGCCGCATAAAACCTTCACCACCAGGGCCGAAGGTGCTGCCCTCGTTCATAGCTATGCCCGCTTCCCTCACAAAAAAATCATTGAGCGCATGCCCACCCAAACCTAAGGAGCGGCAATCCAACCACACCAGATAGGATGCTTGCGGACGTACTGGCTTTATTTGCGGTATGTGCTCACGGCAATAATTGATGATATAATCGACATTCGCTTCCACATAAGCCAACATCTGACAACGCCATTCGTTGCCTTGCTGCAAGGCTGCCATGGTTGCTATGGGCGCAAACATATTGGGCGCGTTCAGTTCGTTAGCCTCCAGCCAGCCAAAGAACCGCTCACGCAAACGAACGTTTGGCACGATACACCACGAACTTACCACCCCTGCCATGTTGAATGTCTTCGTCGGAGCGCCAAACGTGATGCTCACCTCCGCAGCCTCTTCACACACCGAGGCAAACGGCACGTGCTTGTGACCAAACAGCGCCATGTCGCAATGTATCTCATCGCTCACAACTATCAGGTGATGCTCTTTGGCAAAGCAAGCCAGCCTTCTCAAGGTGTCCCTGCTCCATACCACACCAGCAGGATTATGCGGATTGGCCAGCAGCAATACGCGGCACTTCTCATCGCAAACCTCCTCAAGAGACTCAAAGTCCATCTCATAGCTCACCAGCCTACCCTCATCATCCACCACTTCCTTCAGCGGGTTCCACACCACCTCACGCCCATTCCAGACAGGCGTCAGATGAAACGGGTGGTAAATAGGAGGCTGAACTATCACCTTCTCACCCTCACCAACAAAGACATTGAGCACCATGCCAATAGCCTTGACTACTCCTGGCACATACGTCATCCACTCGCAGTTCACTTCCCAGCCATGACGTTCCCACAGCCAGCGCTGCACCACTGCCCAATACCCATCGGGCACCACTGTATACCCCAGTATCGGATGCTCCAGCCTGCCTCTCAACGCCTCCAGCACAAACGGCGGTGTTTCCCAGTCCATGTCAGCCACCCACAGCGGCAACAAGTCTGCATGCCCATACATACAGGCCAGTGCCTCATGCTTCAAATCTCCTGAGCCTCGGCGCTCTACAAGTTTTCCAAAATCGTATTCCATATTTTATAAATTTCTTCGAGTATTCGCAAACCTCAACTTTTTCGTCCCAGCTACCTCTTCTCCTGCAAACTCCTGTAGGCACCCTGCAGCAATCGAGGAGTGATGTCATAGTCACGGTTCACAGGCCTGCCCTCGTCCTCAAGCGAATGGGAGAACAGCCAGTCGTAGGTCTGCGACAGATAGAACACCCTGGCAGGACGGCCATGGTCAACGCCCTGCATGCGTGTGTAGATAAGGCGCGTTCCATCGCCAGTCGCCTTGACTGCCGACACCACACGGTCGGAGGCTGACACAGGCACATCCCTATCGGCTGTTCCGTGCACAACCCACAGGGGCATCCGCGCCAAGCCACTCAGGTCCTTGACGGTGGCACCGCCACACAACGCCATGCCTGCGGCTATGCGGTCGGGATAAGTGGCGCAGACATCCAGCGTGCCGTAACCGCCCAAGCTCATGCCTAAGACATAGATACGGCTGCTGTCCACATGGCAGTTGGCAACAGCCCACTCGATGGTGTTCATCACTTTTTCAGGATGCCACGCTCCACCAGGGTTCTGCGGTGCCATGAGATAGCAATTGAGCGAAAGCCCCATACGCATCGCCTCCATCGGTCCATAACGCTTGACCTTATTCATGTTTGTACCACACAGGCTGGCACCATGCAGAAAAACCACCAACGGACAGCGCACACTGTCCGCCTCGTTCTTGGGGCGGTAGAGCCAAAAATTATAGCCATTCGCAACCTCCTTCTTATGGGCCACAAAGCCTTCCTGTGCATGAAGCGCCATGCAGCACCCCCACACAAGCAACATCAAACAGAAGTTTCTAGTCATCGTCATATCCATTGTTATCTTCCTCACAAAGTAACATAAAAAAGTCCATTCTCCCAAGCTTTTCCTTATTTTTAGATAAGAGAAGAGGAAGAAAAGGGCTTAGGCGTCGCAAAAATGCGGGTCTTGCTTGTCTGAGCGAGGCAAGAAAGTGACAAAAAAACTTGAAAGGCGAGCCATGACAGCGCTTTTTTGTACCTTTGCAGCCAAATTGCAAGGAATATAAAATATATAAGTTTTCACAAGCGCACCAACTCAAAAACTCAAGAACTCACAAACCGCAGAATGAAAAGAGCGTTAATATCACTTGCCTTAGGCACGTTCGGCTTAGGGGTTTCGGAATTTGTCATCATGGGCATACTGCCCTACATGGCTGCAGACTTTGGCGTGACCATAGCTAAAGCAGGACACTTCATATCAAGCTATGCACTGGGCGTATGTACGGGAGCTCCGCTGATGGTGGCCATCATGCGCACATGGCCACTGAAGAGAATTGTCGTGACGCTGATGGGCATCTACATACTTGCCGCAGTAGCCATGTCTCTTTGCCAAGAATATTACTCCATGCTGGCCATACGCTTCATGGCAGGATTGCCGCATGGAGCCTATTTCGGTGTGGGCAGCATCATCGCCGACCGCCTGGCACGGGGGCACAAGTCCACAACCGCCGTCGCCGTCATGTGTCTGGGCATGCCTGTAGCCAATCTCATAGGCATTCCGCTCGGCACGTTCATCTGCCAGATGGCTTCGTGGCACTACATCTTCGCCTTCAGTGCGGTCTGGGGGGGCGTCACGCTGCTGTGCATCTGGCGATTCATCCCAACTATGGAGGCGCTGCCCGATGTGGGCATGAGGGGGCAGTTCCGCTTTCTCAAGTCGCTGGCCCCATGGCTTCTGATTGGTGCTACACTGCTTGGCAACGGCGGCGTGTTCAGCTATTTCAGCTACTACGCTCCGCTGCTGACCGACTACTCGGGCATCAGTCCATCCCTGCTCCCCATGATGTCTGTCATAGCTGGGGCAGGCATGGTGTGCGGCAACATTGCTGGGGGGACATTCAGCGACAAGATAGGACCTGGACATACGGGAAGAGCGCTTGAAATCATCATATTTTTCAGCCTTCTCTCCATTTTCCTCTTTAGCCATATTGCCTGGTGCAGCATCTTGTGCATGTTCCTCACCACCTTCTGTCTTTTCGGCGTCAGCTCTCCGCAACAGCTGCTGTTGCTGCGGTTCAGTCAAGGGGGAGAGTTCTTGGCTGGGTGCATGGTGCAGCTCGCCTTCAATCTGGGCAATGCGCTTGGCGCATACTTCGGCGGTATCCCCCTCACCTGCGGACTCACCTACAACTACACAGCGCTGCCCGGTTTCATGATGGCAGCAGGCGGCATCGTCTGCTACATGATTTTCTGCCGCCGCTACGAACGATTAGCTAAAAACAAATAAGTTGTCTCCATAAAAGAAACAGATATGAACAAGATATTCTCCAAACTTATCGCGCAGGCTACAAGCATCAGCGAACGACAAGTAACAGGCACCATCGGGCTGCTGGAAGAAGGGTGTACCATCCCCTTCATCAGCCGATACCGCAAAGAAGCAACAGGAGCGCTCGACGAGGTGCAAGTGGCAAGTATCAGCGACCAGCTGGAAAAACTGAAGGAACTGGAAAAAAGAAAGGAAACCATCCTGAAAACGATTGAGGAGCAGGGGAAGCTGAGCGAAGAGCTGAAGACCCGCATCAGCCAGTCATGGGACAGCACCGAGCTGGAAGACCTCTACCTGCCTTACAAGCCCAAACGAAAGACAAGGGCTGAGGCAGCAAGGCAAAAGGGCCTGGAGCCTCTGGCTGCATTCCTGATGCTACAAAATCCCGATGCGGATGTCAACAAGAAGATAAAAGAATTTGTCAACGAGCGGAAAGGCGTGAACAGCGCAGAAGAAGCCATTCAGGGAGCACAAGACATCATTGCCGAACAAGTGAGCGAAAGCGAAGAGGCACGCAACATCGTGCGTTTCAACTTCAGCAAAGATGCCGTCATCTCGTCTGCCAAGGTGAAGTTCAAAGCCAAGAACGAGGATGAGGAAAAGGAATGGGAACAAAAGGCACAGAAGTACCGTGACTACTTTGAGTTCTCCGAGAAACTGGCACGATGCGCCTCCCACCGCCTGCTTGCCATGAGACGGGGCGAGGCGGAAGGATTCCTGAAAGTAAGCATCAGCGGTGACGACGAGCGATGCCTCGACCGACTTGACCGCCAATTCCTCAGAAACTCAAGCAAAAGCGCCGAGCTGGTATGGGAAGCCATAGAAGACGGATTCAAGCGACTACTGAAACCCAGCATCGAAACCGAATTTGCCAACAAGTCAAAGGAAACGGCAGACAAGGAAGCCATCAAGATATTCGTCAAGAACCTGGAGCAGCTGCTCATGTCAGCACCTCTGGGACAGAAACGTGTCTTGGCGCTCGACCCGGGTTTCCGCACAGGGTGCAAAGTCGTATGCTTGGACGCAGAAGGCAACCTGCTGCACAACGAGACCACCTATCCCCACCCTCCAAAGAATGAGAGAAGAGCGGCTGCCGACAAGATTTGGACCTTGACCAAGCAATACAAGACAGAAGCCATCTCTATCGGAAACGGAACGGCAAGCCGCGAGACAGAAGAGTTCATCAGAGGATTGGGGCTGCCCAGCAGCATACAGATATTTGTGGTGAGCGAAGACGGAGCCAGCATCTACTCCGCCTCAAAAGTAGCTCGCGAAGAGTTTCCCGACTACGACGTGACCGTGCGCGGCGCTGTCAGCATCGGAAGGCGACTGATGGACCCTCTGGCTGAACTGGTGAAGATTGACCCCAATTCCATCGGTGTCGGACAATACCAAAAGGATGTGGACCAGAAGGGACTGAAGCACTCGCTGGATCAGACTGTGGAAATGTGCGTGAACAAAGTAGGCGTCAATCTCAACACTGCAAGCAAGCATCTGCTCACCTACATCTCCGGATTAGGCCCTGCCATTGCACAAAACATCGTGACCTATCGTGCTGAAAACGGAGCTTTCACCTCTCGCAAGGAGCTGCTGAAAGTGCCAAAGCTCGGACCTAAAGCCTTTGAGCAAGCAGCAGGATTCCTCCGTGTCAGCAATGGCAAACAGCCGCTCGACAACAGCGCGGTACACCCAGAGAGCTACCCCATCGTCGAAAAGATGGCAAAGGACCAGCACTGCACAGTCGCAGAACTGATGGAGAAGAAAGAACTGCGCGAGAAGATTGATATCCGCCAATACGTAACAGAAAAGACCGGTCTCCCCACCCTGCAAGACATCATGCAGGAACTGGACAAGCCTGGCCGTGACCCTCGCCAACAGCTCACTGTCTTCGAATTCTCCAAAGATGTAAAGGAACTCGAAGATGTACAAGTCGGCATGGTTCTCCCTGGCATCATCACCAACATCACCAACTTTGGCTGCTTCGTCGATGTAGGCGTCCACACGAAAGGACTCGTGCACATCAGCGAACTTGCCGACCACTTTGTGAAAGACCCCGCAGAAGAAGTGCAGCTGCATCAGCACGTCACAGTACGAGTTATCGGCATCGACCTGCAACGAGGCAGAATGCAGCTAAGCATGAAAGGTATGCCTGCAAAACCTTAATCAGACCATCCAAACAACCATCCCCGACACAGGCTCTTTTTATGCTTCAAAACAGGTGAGAGTCTTACCTATACATAGATGAGAGTCTCACCTATTTTGGAGTATAAACTGCACCTCTTTTCTCTACTCTAGAAATCACAATCATTACCCCACTCTTCTCAATAGAATATTCCCAAAACAAAAGGGAGCACCCCGCCTTTCGGTCAGGGTGCTCCCTTTATTCTTTCTCAGCAGAAATGCTGACTAAATGCTTTCTTCCACATTCCAAACGAAGGCTCTGAGTCCGAGCATCTGATTGTCTTCGTCCAATTGCTTGAGACGACGGAGGAGGGGTTGCACTTTCTCATCTTCCATAACGGAGAGGATGGCGCTGTTCATAGATGGCCACGCATGAGACCCCAGATGAGGGTCGCCTGTACGAGAGCCTCTGCCACCTGCCTGCTCGAAAAAGGTGTAGCCGCGAACGTTGGAGTCGTTGAGAGCGTCTATCACATAGTCCTGCAGGGCTTGGTCATATGCTATAAATACTGTCTTCATAAGTTGAATATGTTTGTAAGTTCTTGAATTTGTGAGTTCAAGCATTCCGAATAGCTAATTTAAGAACCAAGAACTCACAAACTAATCTTTTTCTTCTACTTTCTTGCAGAGATGAGTTGCTCCTCTGCTGCATGCTCCTTCCAGTATGCCTCGAGCTCACGCTGCTCCTTGAGCTTGCGGCGCTGACGCTTGATGCCTACAGCTCCGAAGATACAGAACATGGATGGCACATAGATGAGCGTGAGGACGGTTGACACAGTGAGACCGCCGATGACAGAGACGCCGAGCGGACGCCACATTTCAGCTCCGACACCCTGACTCACAGCCATTGGCACCATACCAAGAATGGTGGTCAGCGTAGTCATCAGGATAGGACGGAGACGGGAGCGAGCTGCCATGATTGAGGAACGGATGAGTCCGATGCCTCGCTCGCGCAGGAGCTGGGTGTAGTCGATGAGCACGATACCGTTCTTCACCACAATACCAATGAGCATAATACCTCCGAGGATGGACATGACATTAAGGTTGGTGCCTGTCATGACAAGTGCCAGAATGATACCTGAAAGTGCAAACGGCACGGAGAGCATGATGATGAATGGGTAAGTGAGCGATTCGAACTGAGCTGCCATCACGATGAACACGAGGATGATGATGAGAAGACCGAGTGTACCGAGGTCACGGTTAGAATCCTGCTGGTCTTCGTAAGAACCCGCCACCTGGATAGTAACGCCGTTGGGGATGTCTATCTGATCGTAGAAAGACTCGCCCAGCTCAACACCATCAGAGAGGGCATAACCATCGGCAATAACAGCATCGACTGTCACAATACGCTGACGGTCTTTGCGCTCGATGGTTGGCGGAATGGCACTTTCAAAAACAGTAGCGATGTCACGCACACGGATATTCTTTCCCTGGGCATTAGGGATAACCATATTCTCGATGTTCTCGATAGAAACACGGGCTGTAGGCTCATAGCGCACCTTGATGTCGTACTCGTCACCATCCTCGCGGTAGTAGCTCTGCTGCGCACCATAGATGAGAGAACGGACAGCGTTGGCTGCAGTGGAGAGGCCGATGCCCTGCTGTGCCAGCTTGTCGCGGTCGAAGTCAACAACGATTTCAGGCTGATAGTCAGAACGGGACACGTTCACCTGCGTAATCATGGAGTTCTCGCGCAGCTTGGCTGCCATCTGCTCTGCCACGTTGCGTGTGGCATCCATGTCGTATCCGTAGATTTCGAAGGTAGCTGTAGACTGTCCGCCCATGCCGCCTCCTGTGTTACCACCCAGGTTTACTTGATACTTGGCAAGCTCTGGTATATTCTTCAAATCGGCACGCATCTCGTCACAGATTGCTGCGAGTCCCTTTTCGCGCTCGTCTGAAGGCACCATCATAATATTGAAGGAGATGATGTGCGAACCATTGTCTGACAGAGAAGCGAAGGTATTGTTGTCACCTGCCTGGCCTACGGTGAAGTTACAAGTTTCCATATCCTTGCCATAGCGTTCCTGCCACAGCTTAACCAAGGACTTTGCCAAGGCTTCGGACTTCTCAACGCGCGTACCAATAGGCAACTGGAGCGATACACCTACACGGCCAGAGTCATTGGCTGGGAAGAACTCACTCTTGATGCCGGCAACAATGGCTAAGCCGATACTGCCAACGAAGAGGATGACACAGCCCATGATAACTGTCCAACGATGGCGAACAGCCCAATTGATGCGCTTCTCGTACCAAACGTCAAGGTTATCGAGTGCACGGCCGATTGGTCCGTAGAAAGTCTTGAACATCTTGTTCTGCTTCTTCTGCAAACGAAGCATCTGTGAACAAAGCATTGGGGTGAACGAGAGGGCGCTGACAGTAGAGATAGTCATAATGATGCACATCATCCATCCCAGCTGCTTGAAGAGTACTCCCGACATACCTGTAACCATGGTCAATGGGAAGAATACGGCAATCATGGTCAGGGTAGAGGCAATAACGGAGATAGCCACCTCGTTGGTTGCATGGATTGCCGCCTGCTTCGGACTGGAGCCTCGCTCGATGTGTGTCGTGACATTTTCCAGCACCACGATGGCGTCGTCCACCACGTTACCGATGGCGATGGAAAGACAGGACAGAGATATCATGTTAAGAGAGCCGCCCGTAGCATACAGATAGATGAACGAAGCGATGAGCGACATCGGGATAGTAATGACGATGATTGTCGTTGCGCGCCATCTTCCCAAGAAGATAAACACGACAAGGGCTACGAACAGCATGGCGTAACCAATGGTCTCGCCCAGAGAGCCGATGGTGTTCAGGATATTGTCAGAGGTATTGACAATGACACCCAGCTTTACGTCGGACGGCAGGTTGTTCTGCAGCGTGGGAAGCATGTCCAGCACCCTGTTGGAGATTTCCACAGAATTGGCACCGCTCTGCTTCTGAACGATAATCATGGCTCCCTGAGTGCCGTTGGTAAAAGTCTTCTGTGAACGCTCCTCGACATTGTCTTCCAAACGGGCTACGTCGCGAAGGTAGATGTTCACACCATTGTGGGAACCAACAATCACGTTGAGCATCTGCGCTGGGTCATCGAACTCGCCCTCAACGCGAACGGTATAGGTCTGTGTACCAATATCTACTGTACCATTCGTCACGTTGCGGTTCTCTGCCGAGATGGCACCTGCAACCTGAGCAGGGCTCACATTGTAGGCCTCCATCTTCTGTGGATCCATATAGATATTGATTTCACGCCTTGGCGCACCCGCGATGCTCACCGTACCCACACCATCAACACGTGCCAAAGGATTTGCCACGTTGTCGTCAAGTATCTTGTAAAGCGCTTTCTGCGATTCCTCAGCCTGAACAGAAAGCATCAAGATAGGAATCATGTCCGTTGAGAACTTGAACAGGATAGGTGTCTGCGCCTCGTCAGGAAGAGAGTTGGACACCATGTCCAGCTTGTCGCGGACATCGTTGGTCAACGCATCAATGTCATATCCAAACTCGAACTCGAGCGTGATGACAGACACGTTCTCACGGCTGTCGCTCGTCACATGCTTCAAATGCTCCACAGAGTTCAGCGTGTTCTCAAGCGGACGGGTGATGTTATTCTCGATATCCTCTGCACTGGCACCCGTATAATACGTCATGACCATGATGGTATTGGTCTCGATGTCTGGATAAAGGTCAATAGGCAACTTTATCAGCGAGAAGATACCAAAGATAATCACTGCCAGGAAGCAGAGACTTGTCATAATCGGTCTTTTGACCGCACCTTCATATATACTCATATACTTTACGGTTTTGAGGTCTTGCGGCACAACTCCTGCAATCAGCCTCTCCACAAGAAAGGAAAGGCAATCATCAGGCTAAGCCGTACAACCGATTTATTTTACTACTTCCACTTCTCTGCCATTGGCAAGACGGCTCTGGCCTGCAATAACAACCTCGTCACCTGGCTGCACGCCACTGATGATTTCATAGCTGGTGCCGATGTGCAGACCAAGTTCTACCTTATTGTAAGATACCTTGCCATCCTTATATACATATACATAACGGTCGCCCGCACCAATCTGCTTCACAAGCGCCTCATCTGGAACAAGCACGTGGCTGACGCTTCCAAAATTCACTTTCGCACGAGCAAACATGCCTGGGCGTACTTTCTGAGCAGCATTGCTGATAGTCACCTCAACAGGGAACGTGTGGGTGTTCACATCAATCGTTGGGTAGATGACGGTCATCTTGCCCTCGAAAGTTTCACCTTCATACGCATCAAGCTCTATGCTCACAGGCATGCCCTTTGCCACCTTCTTATAGAAAGACTCTGAGATGTTCACAATGACTTTCACTGGGTTGGTCTGCTCAACAGTCAGCACAGGACCATTGCCAGAAGAATACATATCACCATCGTCATAGTTGCGCACTGTCACGACACCGCTGATAGGAGATACCAGCTGGGTGTTCTCCACCAGCTGCTTGTACTGAGTGGCAAGCACATCGAGCGCCATCTTGGCATTGTCGTATTCAGCCTTGCTGGCGCCACCAACCTGATAGAGCTGCTCTGTACGTCCGAACTCAATCTTTTGGTTCTCCAACTGAAGTTTCAGCTGCTGCAAACTGCTCGCATCAAGCTGCACAAGCATCTGACCCTTACGCACCTGATCGCCCACTTCCACATAAATCTTCTCGATACGGTAAGGAGTGTTAGGCGCAATATTATTCTTCACATCACTCTCAACAACGGCTGTGTAAGTCTCTGTCTGAGGAATGTCTTCACTTGACACCTTAGCGATTTTCACCTGTACTTTTTCTTGCTGAACTGCTTCAGCCTTCTCGTCGCCCTTATTGTCACAAGAAACAGCAAACACTGCAAGGGCAGCAAACGATAATGTCTTCAAATATTTCATAATTACACTTTATTTCAGATAAGTTTCGCGACCAAGAGTGTAATCGAGGTCTGCTTTATTAGTTAAATAATCATATATAGACTGCACATAAGTCAATTCTGCCTGTGTCAGCGCAGTTTCGCTCTGGTTCAGCTCAAGAATAGTGCCGCGTCCCACTTCGTAACGCTTGCCAGAAATCTGAACCGCCTTGCCAGCTTGCTTTACTGCTTCAGAATTACTCTCCACCTGCGCAATTGTGCTTGCCATGTTCTGCTTATAGCTCTCCACTGCCATGCTCAGTTTACGCTCTGTATCCAAACGAGTGTCCTCCAACTGAGCTATCCGCACACGGTTGCTCTTCAACTTAGTCCAGTTGTCGGCGTGGAATATAGGAATGTTCACAGCAAAAGCGATAGAAGCGCTTGGCGAATAGCTGTAGCCAAAGACATTCCAGTCAGGATTGGACACGCTCTGATATTGGCCTGTAAGTTGAATGCCGACAGTAGGCAAAAAGTTTGTCTTCAGCAACTTGCGAGTACGCTCCAGCAACTTCATGTTGTAATCCAACTGAAGCAGTGAAGAGTTTCTCTCAAGCTCATAGCCAGCAGCTTCAGACTGAGGAAGCGCCAGACCTGACTCGTAGCGTTTCAGGCTGTCATCAATCACAAAAGCGACATCTGCCGTCACGCCCATCAGCACTTTCAGCTGGAGCATCGCCAGATTAAGACCCGTCTGAGCGCTTACAAGACTTGAGTTCATTGAGCGCATCTGCACCTCAGCACTAATCTTGTCATACTCGCTCACGCTACCCACCTTGTATTTGCTGTTCACCACATCAAAATTCTCCTTGCTCGTATTGTAGCTCTTCTGCATCACAGCATAACTGTCTTGAGCCAACAAGGCTGAATAATACGCTTTAGTCACTTGATTCACCAGATCAAGCCTGCTGCTGCGAGCCTTTTCCTGAGCCAGCAGCACATCTTCCTTGGTCAGCTTCATGTTCTGATACACAGCAGGAGCGAATACGGGAAGGTTCAAAGCCAAAGCACCAGTTGCTGTAGAAGAGCCGTCCTGTCCAAACTTAATCTTATTACCTCCGATTTTCATTTCCGCCACCTTGATGCTGTGCGAAAACGACAGCGTTGCGTCCAACGTAGGCAGCAAAGCCTGCCAAGCTTCAGAATCTGCAATCTTCTTCAGCTCTACATCCCTGTCTGCCACACGGATGGTGGGGTTCTCATCCAGCGCAATGCCTATCGCTTTCTCCAGCGTCAGACTCATCGTCCCTAGCGACGCATCGCTCTGCACCTGAGCACCAGCATTCAGCGTACTTGCTAACAGAATGCCGTATGCCATCAATAGTTTTTTGACCTTCATTTTTACCAATTTTACATTAACTTTATTATCCTAAAATATTAAATATCGGGTGCAAAGTTAGAAATATTTGCGGTATCAGCCAACCATTTAACACACATTAAACTCGAAAATGACCGTCAAAGCAAACAAAAGGATGAAGAACTCGACTTTTAGAACCATTTCATACCTAAAAACAAGAAAAAAAACATACCTTTGCAGACAAAAAGACAATAATATCAACATGAAGAAAATCCCATCATTTACCATCGACCATCTGCGGCTTCTGCGCGGCATATACGTCAGCAGAAAAGACCAGATAGGCACACACACTGTCACCACATTTGACATCAGAATGAAAGAGCCCAACCGACAGCCTGCATTATCTCCCTCCGCACTTCACTGCATCGAGCATCTTGCAGCCACGTTCCTGCGCAACCATCCTGTCTGGAAGGATTCCATCATCTACTGGGGACCTATGGGATGCCTCACGGGGAACTATCTGCTCGTAAAAGGCGACCACACATCGAAGGACATTCTTCCGCTCATGCAAGAGACATTCACTTTTATAGCCAACTTCGAGGGGGAAGTTCCTGGACAAACTGCAAAAGACTGCGGAAACTATCTGCTCATGAATCTTCCGGAGGCAAAATGGGAAGCCAAACAATATCTTGCAGAGGTACTCAACAACATCACAGAAAAGAACCTCATTTACCCCGAATAAATCGTAAAAAAGGTTCTCAGATACTAAAAAAACGTGCCGTGCACGAACACAGATGTTAAGAAACATGTTTTAACGTTTGCACAGCCGACACAAATCCCCTACCTTTGCAACATCCTAAAAACAATCTTTTTACCTTAAAAAAAATTAATACTTATTGAGAACAGAAAAGCGCCGATCGAGATGATTAGCGCTTTTTCGTTTTATACAGCCTGATGCCCCAAAACAGTCTTGCGCGCCACTTGGCATAGTTGATGTCCACCCTGTCATCACCAAGCACAGAAAGGGTCACCACGCACGAGCCGCCAACGAAGCACTTCTTCGAATAAGAATAAACAAATGACATACGTTCCGTAAAGATTGCATCAGGGAACTCTGTCTCCATATCACGACGCACCCCATCAACCTCCACATTGTTGCGATTGACCAGCACCAAAGTCGGCAAAGCTGAAAGATGCAACAGCAACTTTTTATTCACAACCCAATTATAGCCATACCCCACCCCGACTCCGAAACTCCCCAGATACACACGCATATTCGACAAGCCGGCTGCCTCATCCGCCATTGTCTTGACGCGTCCTCCCATGTAGGAAAGCCCCACCAGCCAAGACCCTGCGCTCCTACGCTGAATGTATGATTGCGAAAAGGCTGCCGGATAAGAGAAACGATGCCCATTGAAAGCATAATAAGCATTAACATTCAGCATTTTCAGGCCCGCCGCCCCTTGGGGAAAAGGAATCACTTCGCCCTCAAAAGACGCATGGCCCGACAAAGTCTTTGAATTCAGATAGACCACATCAACTCCATACCTGTTGGCATAAGCATTCAGATTCAGTTCAAAATCCTTGTTCTTGCCACTCCAGCTGGCTGGATTGAAAGCCAGCCCTGCAGCAATCCCACGATAATTCACTCCCACACTCATCGTCACCTTATGTCCCGTACGAAGCCTGCTACGCCCCTCAGCTCCTTCCACTCGCCTGTCCACGTCAATGCCAAATCCAGACAAGTTGCCACGCACTTTCACCATCCACGGCTCAGCAGGACGAGCGATGTATCCCGTATCATATTTGATGTCGAAGTATCTAGCTGTTACAGCGCTATCGATTTTCTCCCTTACGATTTCGCGTCTGGTTTGGGAACACGCTGCCCCTGCATTCACCCAAAGAAATGTGACAAGCACAACGGTTCTAAACAAACTTGTACGCATAGCACCAGACAATAATTACACATTATTAATTTAACGTAAGTTCGACGAATTTAGATTCTGCGAATTCAAAAAGCATCTGCAAATTTATAACAAGTAATTGAAAAACTCTTCAAAAGGAGTTGAAAAATGAAGTTTCCTTCTTGGTCTTGTGTTGATTTTCTATGTGATTTTATAAATAACGTGAGCTCACGCCCCCCTTATATATGTCTCTTATGAAAAATGATGAAATCTGCACGAAAAGCACCCTCTTTGGAGCATACCAGCCTCCACGTCACAGAGATTTATGCCGATGTGTATATATTATTTTAACGTGAGTTCGATATAACAAAGACATGTTTTTTGCAGTGCCTCGCAAAGCGACTCTTCATATCGAGCTGAAGTCTTTGATAACGTTTCGTACCCGAGGGGTGCACCGCATCGTACCCCCTCGGGTACGCTTTTTGTGCCCTTTTCCCTCCAAAATCCCAAATCGTTGATACTCAGACATGCCGCCCGTGTCGGAAATAATAGGCACAGGGTGTTCGTGTTATTATGCGCACGGTGTCTGAAACCTTGTCTGCACGGTGTGCGTTTGCAGCCACTTGCCAAGCCCTCCTCAAGAAGAAAAGAGGCACAAGATGAAAATGCCCTGTGCCTCCGTGCTGAAGTGTCAGCATCTGACAAGTGTCGTGAACGTTTGGAAAGGCGAGTCCGATATGACAAAAAACACATATTGGGAGTATATCGAACTCACACCAATGAAAAGTACACATTCACCAGGCCTCTCCCCCACCTCTTCCGCCTTACACGCTGGATAAGAACGAGATAATGCAGTTTTTTCTTACGAGCCTTCTCTCTTATGTATTTTTTTTTGTACCTTTGCAGTTTGAAACAGAAGAATACATTGAGGAATGAGCAAGAAAAAGCTGAATATCGTGTTTCTGATTGCAGGTAGCGAGCCGCTGGGCAGCGCTGGCATGCAGGCGGACATCAAAGCCGTAACGGCATGTGGCGGCTATGCTGCATGTGCGCTGACAGGCATTGTGGACGAAGATACTCAAAGGGTCAAGAGCGTTACTCCGCTCCCTGTAGACCTTGTGGTGAGCCAAGCAGATTCCTTTCTTGGCGACGTAGGCGCTCAATGCATCAAGACAGGAGTGCTGCCTACGGCTGAAATCATCGAGGGAGTTGCCGGTGTGCTGAAACGTTATTCAGAACCAAAGAAAGTGATTGACCCCGTGATAGTGGACAGCAAGGGAAAGCAGCTCGTCTGCGACAGCAGCATCAATGCATACAAAGAAAAACTGTTTTCTCTGGCAACGCTAATCACTCCCAACAGGCGCGAGGCAGAAGTGCTGTTAGGCCACAAGATAGACGATGTGGAAAGCGATGTCAAAGAGCTGGGGAAATGGGGATGCAGCGTGATTATTAAAAGCATTGAGGAAGAGGGCGGCATGCTGAGCGACGTGCTTTACAATGCCAAGACTGGAAACATCAGAGTGTTCCGCAAGAAACGTATTGCCACAAACAATGTAAACGGCACAGGAGACTCTTTCTCTTCAGCCATCGCCACCTATCTGGCCAAAGGGTATGAGCTGGAAGAGGCTGTCGAAAAAGGCGAGGAGTTTATAGGAAAAGCCATAGCCCTAGGAGCCGAATATGAGTTCGGACACGGCTATGGACCAGTGCACCCATGCTTCATGGAGGACAAGGCTACACACGAAAGAATATATAATTAATGTACAACTTTATAATGGCATGACAGGCCGGCATAAGCCTTTCATACATTATAAGTCATAAACAGAATAAAGAAATGAATTTGAAGATTGCAGTTCTGGCAGGCGATGGCATCGGACCAGAAATCATGGAGCAAGGAGTGGCTGTATGCAGCGCCATTGCTGACAAGTTTGGACACGAAGTAAGTTACAAAGAAGGCATTTGTGGCGCTCATGCCATTGACGAGGTGGGCGACCCTTTCCCTGAAGACACATTTCAGACATGTATGGACGCTGATGCCGTGCTGTTTGCGTCTGTAGGCGACCCCAAGTTTGACAACAACCCCAACGCCAAGGTGCGTCCTGAACAAGGACTGCTGGCCATGAGAAAGAAACTGGGTCTGTTTGCTAACATCCGTCCTGTCACAACATTTGACTGCCTCATTCACAAGTCTCCGCTGAAGGATGAGCTGGTGCGTGGCGCAGACTTCATCTGCATCCGAGAACTGACCGGCGGCATGTATTTCGGCGAGAAGAAGGAAGGCAGCGACTACGCGTATGACACTAACGCATATTCTCGCGCCGAAGTGGAAAGAATTCTGAAAGTAGCTTATCAGTATGCTCGCCAGAGAAGAAAGCACCTGACCGTAGTGGACAAAGCTAACGTGCTGGCATCAAGCCGCCTCTGGAGAGCTGTTGCTCAAGAAATGGCTCCACAATACCCTGACGTGACAACAGATTTCATGTATGTGGACAATGCCTCCATGCGCATGATTCAGGAACCAACTTTCTTTGACGTCATGGTGACAGAGAACACGTTTGGTGACATCCTGACAGACGAGGGAAGCTGCATCACTGGCTCTATGGGCCTGCTCCCTTCTGCATCTACAGGCGAGCACACTCCTGTGTTTGAGCCTATCCATGGCAGCTGGCCACAGGCTAAGGGCTTGAACATCGCCAACCCGCTTGCTCAGATTCTGTCTGTCGCTATGATGTATGAGTACTTTGGACTCCAAGCAGAAGGCGACCTCATCCGTGAAGCCGTGAACGCCTCACTCGACCAAAACGTACGTACACCAGAGATTCAAGTTGAAGGTGGTGAGAAATACGGCACGAAAGAAGTCGGCGCATGGATTGTTGACTACATCAAGAATCACTAAGAACGGATTACGGCCAAGCCCGCGAACATTCAGGCATTAAGGAACAGAGAGGCGTTCGCCTTCCTTATCAGTTCCTTAATGCCTCTTACCCAAAGACACATAAGCATTATGCCACTCATTCTACCAGACCTGCTTCCTGCTATTGACGTACTGAAACAGGAAAACATTTTCACAATGGGATACAAGAGGGCGGACAGTCAGCAGATTCGTCCGCTTAAGCTTGCAGTGCTCAACCTGATGCCACTGAAAATCACGACAGAAACCGACTTCATCCGCATTCTGTCCAACTCAGCCTTGCAGATTCAGGTCGAGTTCATGAAACTGAAGTCCCATACAAGCAAGAACACGCCTGTGGAACACATGCTCGCATTCTACCGAAACTTCGAGGACATGAAGAAGGAGAAGTACGACGGACTGCTTGTAACAGGCGCCCCTTTGGAATTCATCGACTACGAAGATGTGACCTATTGGGAAGAACTGCAAGATGTCTTTACTTGGGCTCACCACAACGTTACAAGCACCATCTATGTGTGCTGGGCCGCCTTCGCTGGACTCTACCACTTTTATGGAGTGCCCAAGCGCAACACGCCCCAGAAAGTCTTTGGCGTGTTCAATCATCGAATGCTTGACCCAGAACTCCCCATCTTCCGAGGATTTGATGATGAATTCTTCGCGCCTCACAGCCGTCATTGCGAAATCATGCGTGAAGACATAGAGAAAGTGCCAGGGCTGAACATCATAGCAGAAAGCGACGAGGCTGGAGTGACGATTGTAGAAGCAAGAAACGGCCGAGAGTTTTTCATCACGTGTCACTTGGAATACTCCCCTCTAACGCTGGACGGAGAATACAAGCGAGATTGGGCTAAAGGTTTGCCTATCAACATGCCACAGAACTACTACCCCAACAACGACCCATCCCAACACCCTGTCGTGAGATGGAGAGCGGCAGCAAACCTTCTGTATACAAACTGGCTCAACTATTACGTGTACCAAGAAACTCCGTTCAACATCAATGAGATAAAAGAATAATGCAAAGCATTGAACTTCTTGCTCCAGCAAAGACAGCAGACATTGGCATCGAGGCTATCAGGCACGGTGCTGATGCTGTTTATATAGGCGCCGCTGCTTTTGGCGCCCGAGCTGCAGCAGGAAACAGCGTGGAGGACATCAAGCGGCTGGTACACTTCGCCCATCTCTATAAGGCCAAAGTCTATGTAACGGTCAACACCATCATCTTCGAGGACGAAATGCAAGAGGTGGAACGTCTGGCATGGCAGCTGCACGACGCAAAGGTGGATGCACTCATCGTGCAGGACCTGCGCTTGCTGTCGCTGAATCTTCCGCCTATCCCCCTGCACGCAAGCACGCAGATGGACAACCGAACAGCAGAGAAAGTAACTCTGCTGGCGGAATTAGGCTTCAACCAGGTGGTTTTGGCTAGAGAACTGACAACGGACGAGATTGCGAAGATACACAGCGCCAGCCCTGCAACAGCATTAGAGGTGTTTGTCCATGGTGCATTATGCGTCAGCCTCAGCGGACGATGCAATGCCAGCGAAGCACTGTTCGGCAGAAGCGCCAACAGAGGACAATGCGCACAGGTGTGCCGAATGGCGTTCGACTTGATAGCTGACGGAACCACTGTGATGAGAGACAAGCACCTGCTCTCGCTGAAGGACAACTGCCAGATAGACCATTTGGAGGAACTGCTGATGGCTGGCGCCTCATCGCTCAAAATCGAGGGCAGGCTGAAAGACGTTGATTACGTGAAGAATGTAACAGCGGCGTATTCACAAGCGCTTGATGCCGTGATAGCCAAACATCCCAAAGATTTCTGCAGAGCCTCAACAGGTCACAGCAAGCTGAAGTTCGAGCCCAACGTTTACAAGAGCTTCAATCGAGGGTTTGTGAAAGACACAAGCAAGCCTGACGCAAATCTCGATACCCCTAAATCCATCGGAGAGCCCGTTACCAGCAAGACCACTCTGCACAATGGAGACGGACTCTGCTACATAGAGAAGGGAAAGCTTGTCGGTTTCAGAGTAAACAATGCCAACCTCTTCCGACCCACAAAGGGCACACGCTACTTTCGCAACCAAGACACAGAATGGGACAAGGTGCTTTCCAAGACATCTGCTGAAAGAAAAATCTCTGTCAGCATTGACTTATACGAAGACAGCATCGCTATGAGCGATGAAGATGGACTCTCCGTTTCTCTTCCCATAGAAGAGCGCTTCGAGCTGGCGCGCACACATCAGACGGAGAACATCGAGCGGCAGCTGGGAAAACTCGGCGATACCATTTTTGAAGCACACAGCATTCAGGTTCACCTCAAGAAAAATTACTTCATACCAGCATCTACCTTGAGCCGCTGGAAAAGAGAATTGGCCGACAAACTGACAGAGGAAAGACTCAGATTCTATCCTTTAGAGAGACAAGGGCACACGACAACAATGGTCGCTACAGAAGCGCCTTTTGAAGAGACCCACGACCCTTCAATCCCTGTCATGACTTGCAGATACTGCATACGCCGGCAACTGGGCATCTGCACAAAAGAACATGCCACATCCTCCCTGCGCATGGCGAAGAACCTGTCGCTGCAACTTGCCAACGGAGCCACGTTCCGTCTTGAGTTCGACTGCAAAAACTGTTTCATGAAACTGTATCTACAATGAACAAACTGCTGTACATAACACTCATCGCCCTCTTGGCATCCTGCATCGGAGCATCCAACCACAATGGTGCTCAAACAGGGCGCCAAGACAGCACCACCATTGTTACAGCAACCAACATATCCGACACAACAACCGTTATCGACACGACCCTCATAGCGCCATCGCCCAAGCAGGTTGACTCGCTCATCTTCCGTCTGACACACCATTATTCAGAGAACTTCAATTTCAAGGTCAAGGCCGATTCGCTCACCTTAATCCCCCGCGATGGAGATCTGGCGCACGACACTTGCCAAGTGTACAAAGGCGACATCATTGTCGTGGCATCCATACGCACCATTCCAGGCAGCGAATCAGATTCAACATGGGTCAAAGTGGCAAGCAGCCAACACACAATGGGATGGATTACAGAAGAGGAGCTGCTGCAGGGCGCCGTCCCCGACGACCCCATCTCTGAGATACTGGACTTGCTTTCAGGCAGCCGCACCATCTGGATGACCGCCATCGCCCTCATAGGCATCTTCGCCATCGCTTTCGGCAGGAAGAGGCACCTGTGGAGCAATCTGCTGCCCTCATTCTTTCATGAGATGGACAGCCTTTACCCCGCACTGTTCCTCTGCCTCACCTCCATCATGGCTGCACTCTACGCCTCAGTGCAGAACTTCGTGCCTGAATTCTGGCAAGAGTACTACTTTCATCCCAGCCTGAATCCTCTGGTCTTGCCACCCATCATGGCAACCCTCGTGGTCATGGCATGGCTGCTCATCATCACCTTCATTGCTGTCATAGACGAAGTGTACCATCACTTTTACTTCATCGAAGGCATCACCTATCTTGCCAAACTGCTCGGTCTGGCCATGCTCATTTACCTTTTCATTTCTTGGACATCCCTCATCTACATCGGATACATCGTATTGCCCGTCATGCTCTTCTACTTAGGGGAACAAATGCTCCATAGCATCAAAGATATAAAACATTGAGTTCGACGACTCTTTCCAAAGTCATCGAACTCGTACTCATGAAATCAGACTGATAGTTTGTCTTATCAATCCATAGCAACGTTCACCAACACGCTATGTCTCTCAATAGAATTTACCTTTTTTTCTTTTTATATTTATCAAAGAAGGATGTTGCAGATGTCTCGTAAGTGCCGTCGGGCAGGATGAGTTTATCTACATAGATGTCACGATCCAGCTGAAACGAACCCAATATTTTCAGGTAATCCTCCCCTTTCAGCATAACAGCATTTTTCAACACAGGGTACTCTTTTTGCATTTCCTTCAACTGCTTTTTGCTGACGAGCTTTGATGTCGTATAAGGCAAGATTACTGCCTCCTTGTCCATTTCTGTCCGATTTGCCCTGTAAAGGCTGTCTATTTCTATGAAATTCTTCTTTACGGGATAGTTAATTGACATCAAAATCACTTTCTTATCCTTGTAAGGAGCTGTCAGCTTCTTGACAATTGGGGCAGCCAATGTGGAAGCGACAGGATAGCTATAGTTTGGGGATTTAATTGAAGACTTGGTTTTGGCTGTCCAGACCTGATTCAGAATCCGTGTATGGGGAAGCTTAAACTGCATATCAAAAGGTCTTACCCGTCCTCCTGATGCATTATATTCCTTCCTTCCTGAAAGATAAGACGCCAGTAATGTTTCTCCCGCTCCAAGCATCTCAGCTGCAGCACACAGGTTGAGACTGTCAGCCTCAGGCTCCAAGCCTTTTGCTTCCGGATGGAAAAGAATGTAGCCTGAAAGGCTAACAAGACGAGATGCCAATGCTTCATACCATGTACTAACAGAGATGGCAGGGTCATCAAAAGAACATTCCTTCAGGAAAGAAAAGTCCAGATGAATGCTGTCTTCCAGAATCTCTTGAAATGAGCGTTTCCTTGAAAGCGCTGATGACGGAACACCACCTCCTTCCTTTCTAAGTGAATCATATCTCTTGAAGTAATTGGTTGTGAGAGGAGCTGCCATTCTCAACACTGAGGTCAAAGCAGAAGTTGCTCTTATATGCTCATCCGCGATTTTCTTTTCTGTAGGAGTAAAGTGGTATTTAGCCGAAAGGTAGCTGTTCACCTCCAGATTCCTCTCCTTCTCTTCGTGCAGCGGCTGCCATGTCTCGGCTGCCAATTTCCCCGTTTCAGAGAAGCTGAGCGTACCCGTTGGATTTGCAAGTTCTCTCTGCCACATGAAAGGGAAGTTATTCAGCATGCGGCTGTAGTCTCCTTTTCGGCTCTTAAACGTCATCTGCTGATTGTACTCGTTCAAATGGCTGATTTCAACATAAAGGCTATCTCCTGGGATGAGGAGGATTGGAATACGCTGCTTGGAAAGCCAGAGTTTGTCCAAACAAGGTTTTGCAACAATAACCTTGAAGGAGAATGTCCCATCTTTTGCCACATAGAAACGGTCGAAACATCCATGATTCTCCCTGTATGGCTGAAGGAGTGAGGGCCGGGAATATCCATTCATTTCATGTACCGCGAGAGTCCATCGGTCGTACTTGCTCTTGGTGATGCGTCCAGACACATACACCGTATCTATGCGGAAGTGCTGCTCGCCGATAGGATTGTCTGCCACTTCCTTTTTAGGAAACACGTTCCAGTCCTGTCTCTTCTCGCGTATGCCATAGAACTGAAAGGTCATATCCAGGCTGGGACCCTCTATGCAGTCAAACACGCGTGTTCCTTCAGGCAAGGCATCAAACGAGATGGAGACATCCTTGAAACCTTCCTTACCCACTTCTGCTGACTTGCCCAGTTCAAAGCCTTCACTGCTCCTGGCCTGATAACGTTTTCCGTCTTCATCCACCAGATAAGTTGTAGTCATGAAGCTAAACTTAGAACCTTCTGGATAATTGAGGCGAAAATGAAGCGTGGTTTCTTTCTTGCCGAACTCTACGCGCCTAATGTCAACATTTTCGGAAAAAAGAGGGATAAAGTCTGGATTCTCGATAGTCCTGACTTCACGAGACGACTGCGCAAAAGCATTTCCGATGCCCAGCAACAGGATGAGAATAGAGATAAACTGTTTCATTGTATTTATATTTAAAAGATTTATAAAAAAGATTGTCTATATTAACAACGTTTCAACGAGTCATTTCTAAACAAGAATTTCGTTAATTTACGTTAATCCGCGTTCTTCTTTATTTTTGTTTCAGGACTTGTTGCTAAAGGCATTCTATCACATCCTCAAAAGATGCGTCTTGGTGTGTCTGTTCGACCGTTGCAAAGTTAGGGCTTTCTGCCGAAAGAACCAAAGTTTAGGGGTGGAAAAGATTTTACTTTCAATGTTACACTTTAATCGCATGCGAATCAATTGAATATACTTTTAGAATGTAACCTATTTGAAAATTCAGGGGTGGAACGTCACTTGCACTCAGGTAACAAATTCTTTAGATTTTGTGATATCGGAGGAAATTTATCGAAATGATAATTGATAATTGACAATTGATAATTGGTGTTCACAGAGAAAGCACGGTAAGGAATTTACTCAAAATTTCCTTACGATTCACTTTCTTTCTCCCAAGAGCCGCGCAAGGCGCTCATCCGTTTAATCTGCTTAATCATCGCGAAGCGGTATGTTATAAAAGACAAGTTCCTTCGGAACGATGAAGCGGATTGAGCGGATACTTGCGATTCGCACACGATGAGCGCGCAAGAATGCGCTCCACATATTTTATACTGGATGAGTGAAGATAAAACGTGCGCCCTTTCCCTGATGGGTCAAATCAAGCTTCGCCTCGCCCCCTAATTGAGTAGCAATCGTACGGCAGATGGCCAAGCCTAAGCCTGTGCCGCCCTTTATCGTGTTGAACTTCTCGAAGCGGCCGAAGATGACTTCTGCCTTGTCTGCAGGAACACCTTCTCCTGTATCTGTAACAGAAAAAGTCAGCATGCCCTTGTTCTCCGTCAGCGACACATGCACGTGGATTTCACCTTCCACCGTATGCTTCACCGCATTCGTCAAATAATTCATCACCACTTGCTCCACACGCTTAGGGTCGCTCTGGAACACATACGTATCTGGCACATCAGTCGTCATGTACATCTTCACCCCTGCAGGACAGCGGTGCCCAACTGTACTGATAGCCTTGCGGCACACATCGTTCGCATTGCACACACCTATATTCAGGCGGTACTTGCCACTCTCCATGTCCGAGATGTCAAGGATGTCATTCACCAACGTGCTCAGCAAATCCGTATTGCTCTGGATGATGACGCCATACTCTGCAATCTCCTCCTCTGACAACATGCCACGTATCTGGCTGTTACAGAGAATCTGAGAAAAACCGCAAATGGCATTCATGGGCGTACGAATGTCGTGGCTCATATTCTGCAAAAAACCTTTCTGAACCGCAATGCCTTGCTTATAGCGATCACATTGGGCTTTCACCTTGCCATATAGATAAATCATTATCATCAATGCACAAAACAGCACAACGATAACGATGATGGAAACAACGCTGAACATTTTCTTCTTATCTCTTTTCTTGGTTACAAATATAGCAAATCTTCAAACGGCAGGCAAACTTATTCATAAAAAAACAACATTAAATAAACAAAAAACACCAAGCACTGATAAAACAATCTGATGAAAGAGCAGTATGCTGCAAAAAACTTTCCAAATGCTCTTCCCCACATGACAACCTTGGCACATTCTTTTATGTTTTTCTAGCGTACCCCTCGGGTCCGACCTACCGTACCCCTCGGGTCCACCCCATCGGACCCGAGGGGTACGCTTTTTATGTAAAGGAGGGAAACGCTGCAATCACATCTTGAGCCAGAAGCCTCATAGAGGTTAAAAAGCCACGTGTGTGCGCACACAGATGTTGACATTTGTCAATATATTAGCCTATTTTTTTAGTTTCTCACCCAAAATCCACAGAAAAAAGAACAAAAGCCCTTAACTTTGCATCATCAAACAGGAAACAAGTTTATACAGGTTAGTTTAGTATTAGTATAGGTAGTTCTCAACAGGTTTTATTTAGGTAAATAGATTGTTACAAGGAACAACAGAGTAAAAGAAAATTTGGACAATAGGTTTTAGGTTAGTAAAAAGATTTGAATCATTTTGGGATAACAAAATGAAGAAATGGGCGAAGTCCGCGAGGGTTTCGCCCATTTCTGTTTATCATACATGGCTGCCAAGAATGGCGGTACAACCAGCAGAACTTTCGATGTACAGAATAAAAAATAAGTTTTTACTTTGTTTTATGCCCACTTAACCGTACCTTTGTAAGTAGTTTATCGACCAATCGGTAAAAAAGTTAATCACGGGTTCATTTACACCCACCTAATTTGACATTAAGAAACGATATGAAAAAAATGCTTGCTTTGATAGCGTGGACTTGCTGCCTTGTATGCATGGGATGCACTAGTTCCAACGAGGAGAAAGAAACGGAAGTGGTATTGGAAACTTCAGCTGGTGAAATACGTGTGAAGCTATACAACGACACACCTGGGCATAGGGATAATTTTGTGAGGAATGTGGAAGAAGGCATGTACACAGGAGTACTGTTCCATCGCGTCATTCGTAACTTCATGATTCAGACAGGAGACCCTGCTACGCGTCCTGAGGGCTATCCAGTGAAGACGACGGAGGAGGGCGACACCATTGTAGAGCGCATTCCTGCTGAAATCGTTTGGCCAAAGCATTTCCACAGACGAGGCGTATTGGCTGCCGCTAGAGACGGCGACGAGGAGAACCCTGAACGGAAGAGCAACAAGTTCCAGTTCTACATCGTGACAGGAAGGACTTGTCTGGACAATGACATGGACGCGTTCGAACAGGGCAGAGAGCAGAGGGACGTAGAGCTGCTTTTCCAGAAAAAGCAACTGGCGAACAAGCAGAAGCTGGACGAACTTCGCGCAGCACGCGACACCTATGGGGTGAGCAACCTGCTGGAGAAACTACTGGACGAGGCACAATACGAAATCTCGGAGAATCCTCCCATCACCTACCCTGACGACCTTCGCAGGACATACAGAATACGCGGAGGAGCGCCATGGCTTGACAACGAATACACCGTTTTTGGCGAAGTGGTAGAAGGTATGAAGGTAGTCGAGACCATCCAAAAAGTTAAAACAGCCGGGCAGGATGTCCCCGTACAAGAAATAAGGATTAACAAAGCCTATGTCGTCAAATGACAAGATAACACTAAGCAACGGCCTTCGTGTACTGCACCATCAGGATACTTCAACCCAGATGGTCACGCTGAATGTGCTCTACCAAGTGGGAAGCAGGAATGAGGATGCCGAGCACACAGGATTCGCCCATCTGTTCGAGCACCTGATGTTTGGAGGAAGCGTGAACATCCCTGACTATGACACCCCGTTGCAACTGGCCTGTGGCGACAACAACGCTTTTACCACAAGCGACTACACCAACTACTACCTCACCGTACCTGCACAGAACATTGAAACGGGCCTCTGGCTGGAAAGTGACAGAATGACCGAGCTGGCATTTACGCCTCAAAGTTTAGAAGTACAGCGAAAGGTGGTCATGGAAGAGTTCAAGCAACATTACATCACACCACCCTATGGCGACATACAGCACCTGATGTCAGCATTGGCATACAAGGTGCACCCCTATCGATGGCCCACTATCGGGCTGAAGCTTGAGCACATCGCCAATGTGAGAATGGAAGAGGTGAAAGATTTCTTCTTCCGTTTCTACGCCCCCAACAATGCCATCGTGTCTGTAGTTGGAAACATCACAAAAGAAGAGACTTGGAGGCTGGCTGAAAAATGGTTTGGCAAGATACCTGCTCGCGACATAAGCCAGCCGCTCATTCCGCAAGAACCTATGCAGACGGAGCAAAGGAGACTGACGGTAGAAAGAGATGTCCCTGCAGATGTGCTATACATGTCATTCCCTATCGCAAGCCTCACCCACGAAGATTTCCATTGCTGCGACATGATATCCGACATTCTTGCAGCAGGCCGTTCTTGCCGTCTCAACCGACATCTGGTCGAGGAACGTCATCTGTTCACCAGTATCGACGCATACATTCAGCCGCGCATCGACCCTGGGCAACTGCTGATTTGCGGCATGCCTGCAGAAGGCGTCTCTATGGAGGCTGCGGAAGCCGCTGTCTGGGAAGAGCTTGAGCATCTGGCGGCAGAGGGAATCAATGCTGAGGAACTGGAGAAAGTAAAGAACAAGTTTGAGACAAACTTCATGCGCGAACGTGCCAACCGGCAAAAGCTGGCAGCACAACTCGCATTCTACGAAATGCTGGGGGATGCGGCATGGGCAGACCAAGAAGTGGAAAAATACAGAAGCGTGACGGAGGAGCGCTTCATGCAAGTGTATAAAGAAACGGTACTGCCCGAAAAGGCAAGCATCTTATGGTATATGAAAAATGGTTAGAGATGTACCACCACATCACGATTAACCCTTACCTACAATCTTGAACGAAAGAAAAACACCTTGCGAAACATACAAAGGCACAGAACGCGACTTGCTTCAGTCTATCATCCCAAATGACTTCCACAGCTTGTCCTCTGGAAGTGGAGACGTAACAGCTATCTCTTGCTTGCTGACAGGATGGACGAACTGCATGCTGCGACTGAGCAGCGAAATGCTTCCATCCGGATTAGAGCGTTTGGCTCCATACTTGAGGTCGCCCTTGATGGGACATCCTATCTTGGCCAACTGACAACGGATTTGATGATGCCGCCCTGTTTTCAAATCAACCTCAATAAGGTAATAGTTATCAGACCGCCCGATAACCTTGTAATCGAGCACAGCCTTTTTGCTGCGAGGCACTTCGCGGTCGTAGGCATACGACTTGTTCTGTTTCTCGTTACGAACCAGCCAATGCGTCAGCGTCCCCTCGGCTTGCGGAGGTTCATCCTTGACAATAGCCCAATAAGTTTTGTGCACATCTCCGTTGGCAAACATCGTATTCATACGCGCCAAAGCTTTCGACGTGCGTGCAAAAAGCACCAAGCCGAAAACAGGACGATCCAAACGATGAACAACACCAAGGAAGACGTCGCCAGGCTTGGCATACGCTTCCTTGATGTATTGCTTTACTGTTTCGCTTAGAGGCTTGTCGCCAGTCTTGTCGCCCTGAACGATTTCGCCCGAAACTTTCGAAACAATGATGACGTGATTATCTTCGTAAACTACATTCATCAGACTATTCTTGCTGTCCTTGTTCCTTTTGTGCAATGGTCAAATCTATAACTTTCATCAGAGAATCAACCTTAAGAGCAAGGATACTATCCACGGTCGTGTCACATCTTGTCAATATCTTCTTAGCTGTATACGGATGACCTGCTGCCAATGTGTCTTTGGCCCAACAATAACTGTTCCATGCCAATGTCTGCCGATTGTCACAAGCTGTAAACAATGCAGGAAACCCCAATGCCAACACTAAAAAGACGACAGAAAACCGTTTCATCCAAGAAAAGATTGTTACATGTTCATACCACCGTCAATCTGGATGACCTGTCCAGTCACATAGCTTGACATGTCTGAAGCGAGGAAGAGACATACATTTGCGATGTCCTCTACCTGACCGCCACGACGAAGTGGAATCTTGTTCATCCAGTCCTTGCGAACCTCTTCTGGCAACTGGGCAGTCATTGCAGTCTCGATGAAACCTGGAGCAACAGCGTTAGCACGAACACCCTTTGGACCAAGTTCCTGAGCAATTGACTTAGCCAAACCAATCATACCAGCCTTAGATGCTGAATAGTTGCACTGGCCTGCATTTCCGTGTACACCCACAACAGAAGACATGTTGATGATTGAGCCACCACGCTGACGAAGCATGATTGGAGCACAAGCATGGATGAAGTTGAAAGCAGACTTCAAGTTCACGTTGATGACAGCATCCCACTGAGCCTCAGTCATACGAAGCATCAGACCGTCCTTTGTAATACCAGCATTGTTCACCAAAACGTCGATTGAGCCGAAATCAGCGTGAATCTGCTTAACCAGCGCTTCTGTCTCTGCAAACTCAGCAGCATTGCCAGCATAAGCACGGCATGTAACGCCAAGCGCTTCAATCTCCTTGCGAGTTTCCTCGAGGCCTGCAGCCATTTCATCGTTCAAAACGAGGTCTGTAAATGCAATGTTAGCACCTTCCTGTGCAAACTTCATAGCAACAGCCTTGCCAATACCACGCGCAGCACCTGTCACGAGGGCTGTCTTACCAGTTAAAAGTCCCATATTAAATACGTTTTAAAGTTTTATATTTTCAAGTTCTTACCTAGATGCTTAAACACCATGCTTCGCACATATGGATAGAGCTCACCCACATCTTGCGCAGCATATCGCCCATAGATATAAGGCACCTCACACCCTTTCAAGCAATAATGAGTAATCTCTGCCATCAAGCGCACATTGCGAATTTCGAATACGCCTTTATCGATGCCTTCGTTCATGATACGGCGAAAGAGGTTTATTTCATTCTTGTCGAAGTTCTTCCTTACGGCCTCTACCTTCCAAACATCCCTGAAAAATTCCGCTCGCAGATTGCCGTTTCTGTACACAGCTTCCTTCATCACCTCAAGATGGGCAAAAATCAACTGCACAATCTTCTCCTCTGGTGGAATGCTCTTGCGAGCCACTTCTTCCATTCGGTGGTATAGTCTTTCAAGTTCAGTCTGTATTACAGCCAGATAGATTTCATCCTTACTGTTAAAATAGGTGTAAAGCGTTCTCCGGCCTTTGTTTGCAGCCACTGCAATGTCATTCATCGACGTGCTCTCAAATCCATTCTTCGCAAAGAGCTGCCGCGCCACATCAACGAGTAATTCTCTTGTTTTTAATACCGACATAACTTAAAATGTATTCTTTTCGAATGCAAAATTACAAAAAAAAAGCAACTTGACAAATTATTTTGCACATCTTTTATATACAGCAGCATAACAAATATACAATCAATCATTTAATAGATGCACAAAGTCGCGTCCCTGAAGACAGAAGGTATCGATTAGAGTTTATTGCTGAGAAAGTTTAGCACCCAGTTTCTCTTACCTTTTCAGATGACGGAAGGGCTTTAGGCAAACAGTTCACGCAACGCTTCTTCCACCTTCTTGACTGGTACAATCCTTATCTTGAACTTTTTCGTGTCAATACCTTGCATATTGGCACTTGGCACCACGATTGTCCTGAATCCCAACTTGTCGGCCTCAGCAATACGCTGCAATATGCGGCTTACAGGCCTAACCTCGCCACTCAGTCCCACCTCGCCAGCAAAGCAGATGTCACGAGGAATGCCCGTATCCACATTGCTTGACAACACAGCAGCAATCACACTCAAGTCAATGGCAGGGTCCGTCACTCTAAGCCCTCCTGCAATATTGAGATAGACATCCCGTTGAGGCAGTTTGAATCCCACACGCTTTTCCAGCACAGCCAGCAGCATGTTCAGCCTCCTGATATCAAATCCTGTCGCTGAACGTTGGGGCGTACCATATGCCGCAGTGCTTACCAGCGCCTGAGTCTCTATCAGCAACGGACGGACGCCCTCTATCGAACACGCCACAGCGACTCCGCTCAGCTCTTCGCCTGCCTGCACATCGCTCAGCAGCAGTTCAGAAGGATTCTCCACAGGGCGCAGACCGTCGTGCATCATCTCATAAATGCCCAGCTCTGCCGTTGAGCCAAAGCGGTTTTTCACAGCACGCACAATGCGATACATGTAATGCCTGTCGCCTTCAAACTGCAGCACGGTATCCACCATGTGTTCCAGTATCTTCGGTCCAGCAATAGAGCCCTCCTTGTTGATGTGGCCTATCAACAGGACTGGCGTATTGGTCTCCTTGGCGAACTTCAGAATCATGGCAGTGCACTCGCGAATCTGACTCACGCTACCTTGAGAAGAATCCAGCGTCTCAGTTGCCACCGTCTGTATGGAGTCAACGATTACTATGTCTGGCTGGACAGCCTCTACATGCTCAAATATCTTCTCTATCATCGCCTCACATACCACGCGTATGTCCGCCTGCTCTTCAGGACCGCCCTTAACAAGCCTGTCAGCCCTCAGCTTCAGCTGCCTTGCGCTTTCCTCGCCACTCACATACAGCACACGCATACCCTTCAACCCCATAACAGTCTGCAGCACGAGCGTGGACTTTCCAATACCCGGCTCTCCGCCCAACAACACCAAACTTCCTGGCACGAGGCCTCCGCCAAGCACTCTATTCAGTTCTCCATCACGCATATCGATACGTGGTTCATCCTCAGAAGCTATTGCAGATATCGCTATGGGCGCAGCTTCCTTCTGAACAAAAGCCTTCACAGCAGACTTTGTTCCCACCTTATGCTCAGCAAACGTGTTCCATTCTCCACATGCAGGGCATTTCCCAATCCACTTCGGGCTTTCGTAGCCACATGATCCACATACAAATACAACTTTCTCCTTTGCCATATATTTTCACTTTTTACGCATTTCCCCTTGATTCGCCCCACATTATCTTCCTTGATTCAAAGACAAAGATACGGCTTTTTGAACAAAACTGCAACCTTTTCGACACAGATTCTTTTCACAAAAACTCTTACCTTTGCAGCGAAAATCAAAGTTAGTTCATGAAAGGTCAAAGATTGTTGTTTCTTCTTTATTTTGCAACTTGCGTGTGTGCACAGCCGTTTGCCAGCGATGCAGTCCCAGACTCAGTCTGGCAAGACAGCATCACAGGCATACGTACTCACTTGCAGCATGTCGATTCGCTTGCTCCTTACAAATGCCCCCTGCATTTGTTCGGGAAAAAGGCAGACGGGACTCCTAAACAGCCAGCCCTGCAAGCTATGATTGAGAATATAGGCATCAATGCGCTCGTGCTTGGATGGGACCACTACGTGCAGCATCGTGAATGGACAGAAATCACGAACAAGGTGCTGGAAAGAAACCTTACCGGGGCATGGGTGTGGGACAATGACAGTTTCTCTGGCAACCAATTTGCTCACCCCTATCACGGAAGCATGTTCTACAATGCCGCACGCGAACACGGGCTCTCTTATGGAGTTTCACTCATCTATCCCATTGTTGGCTCTACCACATGGGAACTCTTCTGCGAGACTAACCCGCCAGCCATCAATGACTTCTTATCCACAGGTATAGGAGGAGCGGCGCTGGGTGAAATAACCCATCGCACATCCGACATATTCTTCGACAACACGAAAACCGGCGCCCAGCGTGTTGCTCGCGAAATTATCGGCACATTTCTCAACCCTGTACGCGGTCTCCACCGTATCATCTCAGGCGAGATGTTTCGTATAAACCGACTTCATGCAGGCAAGAAAGAGAAGCCAGAACCATACACATTCCAAATTGGAGCAGGCGACCGTTACATACACGACATCGGAACCTTTCATCCTCACACACAGCAGAGATACCATCAGCACGTGCCATATCTTGATTTCCGTTTCACCTACGGAAATCACTACAATAACCTTGACGAAGGAAAAGCCACGCGCGCCTATGACTATTTCGACCTTTACGCACTTGTCAACCTCTCACCAGACAATCCGACGATAGGCGAGCTCGACATCAGGGGACGAATTGGCTCCATACAACACCAGCTGCCTCGCCGATGGAAACTCGACATCGGTTTCTACCAAAACATCAGATACATCGACCACTACGGGAAAGATGGTCAACATGCGGGAAACCTTGCCATCATCTCTGAGGCAGCCAGTTTTGGCGCTGGTTTTCATGCAGAAAGACTAGGAAAAGCCATCACCTTGAAGCACGACTTCTTGCTGTCTGCCGTCCCATTAGGCGGAAGCACTGCCGACTACTACCCGCTGCGCCGATACAACTTCGGAACAGGCTTTTCCGTTCGGCACCGCTTTGATTTCATCTACAACCGCCACCTATCCTTCAGCAACGAATTCTATTTTTTCAGGATGTTCATCATGAAAGGAGCCAACCCTGAGACGTTAGACAAATTTCATTCTAATCCGGAACTCTATCAAGACGAATTAAAGAACGGCATCAACTCATGGGGTGACAAGGGAGAACAAAGCACTATTCTCAACAGGACATCATTCAACGTCAACTTGTTCAAGAACATGCAGCTGCACCTCATGCATGAGTTCTATCTACGCCACGGCAACTACCGCAACTACCCGTCACACACCGGAAAGAGCATGGAGTGGAAGGTCGGACTCAGCTATGCACTGTAAATGGCAAGTGACTTGTCATAGTGCATTACATGTTGTACGGCAGCGTTTCACCCACGTCCCCAAGACCGCAAGAAACAAGGCAGATTCAACACAAACCCAACAAGGATTCGCAGAACTCACACCCAGACATTTCTGACGGTCAGGAATAGCCCCATTAACACTTTTTCCGACGGCCAAGACAGGCATTGGAACTCTGAACAGAAAAAGCGCACCCCTCGGGTCCGATGCATCGGACCCGAGGGGTGCGGTATACCGTACCCGAGGGGTACGCTCAAGTGAAAACGTAGAAAATACTATACAAATTTCTCGCGCTTCTGCAAATTCAGCAATCCAAGCATCATCCATACCACGAATCCTACAGAGAGGAATATACGATTCTTCAGCACAGTGCTCGCCCAAATAACAGGATGGATTTCGTCAGGAACACTGAACGGATTCAACGATATATCCCACATGGTCTCTTTGAAAAAAGATTCTTTGAGGAAGATGATGACAATGCCGATGATAATGATGAGGATTGCCGTCGCATTGCCATTGCGTGTGAGCGTGGCAAACAGAAACGCCAAATTTCCCACAAACAAGACTGGGAACATGAGCTGCCAAGCCATCTCTAAGATGTTGATGGGATAAACCAGATAGTAAGTAATCACCCCATAGAGCAGCAGCACCAAGAACACTTCGATATAGATGAGAATCAATCTGGCAAACCATACTTTATACATATAATTAGGAATACCAAAAAGAATCTCCAGAATTCTCGTATCAGCATCGTTCTGTATGCCAAATGCTGCAGGATAGAATATCAGCAGGAGCGCAGGGAAGAACAGATGCCCGTACACCATCTCTTCGGTAGGCAACTGGCCTTGCCACAGACTGCTGAACATCAGGTAGCCATACAGCAGGAAACTGGTAAGAAGAAACCAAAAGAATTTTCCACCAAAGATAATCTTCATGTTATATGAAGCACTTTTGATAAACGTATTGAACAAGTCTAACATATCAGATTTCGTTTCAATAATTCTTGATTACAAATTTTTCAGCAAGCAGAGATAAGCGTCTTCCAAATTCGCTTCCACTCTGACAGCGCCTTCCCACGGACATTCAGTAGAGATGTATCGCACCTTCACCATACCCTCGTCCATCATGTTGTTCACGATGAATTTGCTGTCAAGCTCATCCAATCTTTCCGGTTCGATGTCAAACACCCAAACCTTATCCTCAGCAAGCCTAATCATTTCCATCGGTTCACCATAATACTTCATTTCACCTCGGTTGATTACAACAACCTGATTACAAGAACTTGCAATGTCCTCGATGATATGAGTTGAGAAGATGACGATTCGGTCACGGCTCAGTTCCACAAGAAGATTGCGGAAACGGATACGCTCACGAGGGTCAAGACCAGCAGTAGGCTCGTCCACTACCAATATGCGAGGCAGATGGAGAAGAATGAGGGCAATACCTACACGCTGCTTCATACCACCGGAGAAAGAGCCAATCTTATTGTCCTTGCGTTCATACATGTGTACCGATTTCAACACATACTCCAAACGCTCACGACGCACATCAGCATCTGTAATACCCTTCAGCATTGCCTGATAGTCAAGGAAATCCCATGCACTCATGCTCTCATACATGCCAAATTCCTGTGGCAAGAATCCGATGAGACTCTGCAATTCCTCACGATACTCTTGGGTATTCATTCCATTAATCCAGATGGTACCATAGCTCTGGTCAAGAATACCTGTAATGATACGCATCATCGTTGACTTTCCTGCACCGTTAGGACCAAGCAGACCAAACATACCAGTCTTAATCTCGAACGACACACCCTTCAATGCCTTGAAAGGAACACGGCGCTTGCCTATGATAGGAACGCTCTTGACCAGCATGAACAAGGCTCTGCGTGTATTAGCGAAACGGCCCTGAAGTCGTTCAACGTTGATATTGTTGTCATACAGATAATTCGCCGTCAGATGTACCGCTATTCCTAATGCCCAAAGCACACCCATGACAACCGTTCCCGCAGAATTGCCTATTCGCCACTGCAAGAAACAAAGAATGAGTATTGGCATGCCAAAGTACACACAGCGATGCAAGTACTTGCGCAAACGGTTTCGAGTTGGCAGCTTATGATAAAGATACTTCTGTACCATATGCCACAAGTGGAATATGCCTGCACACGTCACAAGTGTCATGATAATAATCCAAACTGTACTTTCCAGATAGTACACAGCCATCCAGCCAAAGAATCCGAACAGCACGACCTGCCAAAGAACAGGCACGAAATCACGCAAACGGTTGAAAGGCTTATCAAGCCCAAGCTTCTTCCGCAGATTCAAGCCGCTCGCCCACTGACGGGTAAATTTCGGAGCACGGTCATACACTTTCACCAAATTACGCACTTGGATTACGATTGGCTCGTCATCCTTGATAACTCGAGAGTTAGCCAATCTCACAGAAGACATTGCAAAGTAAGTACATCCTGGTATCAGCACAACAAGCAGTATTAACCAAAGCAACTGAATGAAAATGCCATCCACCTGGGTGTAAATCAGCAACACTCCCACAATGAATATAATACCGTGCAGCACATGCAAGCCACGATTCAAAGAACGATACCAAGCCAACATATTCTCCATTGAAAGGGAAACTGTCGGAATCAAGAGCAAGGTCAGCATTGCAGAGCACATCAGACCGCCAATAACCGTAACGGCGAACGGAGCGCCAATCGCACCAGCATAGTCATCACCTCCCATCGCCATCGGCAACATTGCAATTACCGTAGTGATAGTGGTAATAAGAATTGGGCGCAATCGGGAGAATCCACTAGTAATGAGAGCCCTGTTTCGATTATAGCCGCGCTTACGCAAGATTGTAGCGTAATCTATCAGGATGATGCCATTGTTTACAACCACACCAAGCAGAATGACAAAGCCAGTCATTGTATTGGCATTCATCAAACTGTTGCCTGTCAACAGCAGTCCCAGCAACGAACCTATTGCTGCTAACGGAATGGTGAACAGCAAGACAAAAGGAGTAACAACGGACTCAAATACCGATGCCAGAATCATGAATATCAGGATGAGTGATGCACAAATCAAGAAATTGAACTCACCCATTGACTCGTCTTCTCTGTCAACCTCAATTGCTAAGCCGCTTGGCAAATTATAATTTGCAATCAACTGGTCAACCTCCTGACGATATCCCTCAAGCACCTCTTTAGGGAGGTCCTCGCTCTGACTGATCGTATAAGTAATGGCTATCTCGCGGTCACGATTTTCTCTGTTGATTGTTGAGATATCACGCGTATATTTGATAGTAGCCAACTGCTGCAACTCATGCAGTCCCCCATTAGCATCTTCAATCATCACTCTGCGCAAATCATCCGTTGTCTTAGGAATGTTTTGCTGCTTCTTCTCCTCTTCTTCCGTCAAGTCTTCTTTAATCACGATTTCATAATCACTATCTTCAAACTTCAAGTTCGTGCCTGTATTGAACTCGCGATTCAAAGAACTCAAGCCTGATGTTATGTTTTGACGAGATATATTATAAGACGCTAACAACACAGGATCAAACGTCAGATGAATTTCTCGTCTTCTTCCTGGATTAGAAGTCCATGTACTGGAAATGAAGTCCATCTCACCCAGATAGTAGCTGATGTCCTCTGCTATCACATCCATCATATCAAAGTCAGAACCTTTGATGACGATGCGTTCGCGATTGTCACCCACACCTAACACGCTCATGAAATTTTCCATCGCGGTTGCGGCGCCACTCTGTCCTGTCTGACTGCTGCCTGAAGAAATTCTCACATTTACATTAGGAATCCTCATACGGCGATTCAGGTCTGCAATCAAATCAGCAATGCCGCGACCGCCAATATCCTCATAATCCTCCTTCAGGGTAATGGAAATCGATGCTTCCTCCTCTTCTATACGGCATGTAACATCCTCTTTCTCGGGGAAACTGTCAAGTTTCGACTCCAACAAAGAGACCATCTTATCCGAATACTCCAGCGTGCTTGACGGAGGCATGGTAATCGTAACATTGATACGATCACTATTAACAGTTTTGCTGCTATCCGTATTCATCGATAAAGCAATCATCAATGTTGCAATAAGCAATACAACAGCACCAACAATAGTTGCTGCAGGCTTACGCAAGCACGTTTTCAGCAACACCATATAGATTTGCACTGGACGCTGATGGATAGACAAATCCTCGTAAAAGACACTCTTCCCCTTGTTTGCCTTCAACATCAGGTAAGTAGTCATTGGGATAAGCAACAATGCAACAGTCAAGGAGAACAGCAATGTGGAAATAATAGAGATACCTATATGTTCGCCTATCAACTTAATGTACACCTCATCTGAAAACAGGAATGGAAGAAAAACGGTGATAGTTGTTAACGTTGCTGCGAAAATAGACTTCCACACTTCTCGAGTACCTTGCAAAACTGCATCACGCGGAGAAAGGCCACGCCCAGAAAGCCGATAGATATTTTCCAGTACAACAACACTATTATCCAGCAACATACCTACAGCCAACGCCAATCCCATCAATGTCAAGCTGTTAATAGAAATATCGAACGCGAAGAATATGTTAAATGCAGCCAATATAGAAATTGGGATGGAAAGGGCTATAAATGTAACCAATCGGATATTGCGAAGAAAGAACCACAATATCAAAATTGCCAACAATCCACCACTAATACCCAAATCTATTACCTGGTCAACATTCTTCTCAATCTCATCTGCCGAGTTGGACTGGACAACCATCTCTATATCCTGAGCAGCAAACTCCGTATTCAATTGCTCTATACGTTCTTTTGTCCTGTTGGAGAGTTCAAGCAAATTCACTTGAGCATCATTCACCAATGTCACAGAGATTGCTTCTTTGCCATTCACACGACTCAAAGTCGTCTCTTCTTTCATGTCAAAGAAAATGGTTGCGATGTCTTTCAAGTAAACAGGACCCGAAGCAACAACTACATTCTCAATTTCAGATATATGGTCATAGTTTGCGTTCAGGTGAACATAATACCGCAAGTCTGGTTCATTAACATACCCTAAGAATGTTCGTTCTTGGTTGTATTGGGACAGCATCTGGCTGATTCGAGATGGCGTGATATTCAATGCAGTGAGCGCATCTTCATTCACACGTATCTCTATAGCTTTCTCTCGTCCACCATAAACATTGACAGCAGCGACACCGTCAATATTCTCCAAATGCGGTTTCAGTTCTTTGTCAACCAAACTCCGCAAACGGTCAACACCACCAGAACCTCGAACCTGCAGTGTCATGAAGTTATTATTCACTCCTGTGACATTTGCTCTCTCCACTGATACGGAAAAGCCCTCAGGAAGAGAAGGCAAAACATTGTTCACCTTTTCCTGCAACTTCAAAATGGTGTATTTCAAATTCATACCCTTCTTGAAGTCTATTTGCAAACGTCCCTGCCGATTGCTCGCCTGTGATGTTATATGCTCGACCCCTTCTATTGAACTAGCTACGCCCTCCAGAGGTATTATCACCTGCGACTCCATATATGCAGGATTCACATCCTGATTGGATGACACTTGGAGATACACTGTGGGCAATTCCGCATTAGGCAGAAGTTCCACTTTCAACAGCTTGGACGACACATATCCTAACATGGATATGGCGATAAACAGCATGCAGATTGTAATCTTTCTATCTATAATAAATTTCATCGATGCATTATTTTATTTTTCATCTGCTCAAAAACATAGTAGACGCATGGAATAATGACCAAACTCAAAATGGTAGATGTAACCAAACCGCCTATGACGGCTATTGCCATAGGAGCACGCAATGAAGCCCCTTCACCAAAAGCTATCGCCATTGGCAACAGCGAGAGAATCGTTGTCAAACTTGTCATCAAAATTGGGCGGACACGCTGTCCTGCAGCCACAACTATGGCATCGGAGAGATTTGTATAACCATCCTTTATCTGATTGATACGGTCCACCAAGACAATCGAATTGTTTACTGCTATACCCGCCAACATGATGATGCCAATCACACCCATAATATTGATAGTTGTTCCCGTCAAGAAAAACAACAATATAGCTCCAACCAAAGCAAGAGGAATTGTCAACAGGATGGTAAATGGATGAAGCAGTGACTCAAACTGAGATGCCATCACCATATATACAAGTACTATAGAAAGAGTCAATGCCAAAATCAGGCCTCCCATTGATTCTTGCCTTTTTTCCTCCTCGCCTGTCACACTGATGGAATAATTCGCAGGAAGTTCAATATCTTTCAAAGTCTGTCGAATGACCTCTGCGACTTGACTAAGCGAGTAACCATCTCCCAAATTAGCAGTTACTTTCGCGATACGACTTTGATTACGGCGATAGATTTCTTTCGGTGCCACATCTTGTTTCATATCCACTAATTCAACCAGTCTAAACTCCTGTCCTCCACTCGTAATCACCATATCGTTCAATTGCGCTAACGTAATTTCAGGTACTTGAATCTTGATGTCCCTCATCTCGCCTTTATAATCCATCTGTCCTGCACTGATTCCAGACAATTGCTCTTGTATCTGAGAAATAATAGTACTTACATTCAGATTATTCATACCCGCAACTTCGCGCTTAACAGTTAGAATCATTTCCGGGGCACCATCCTCTATCGAATTATTTACATTAAATAACCCTTCTATGCCTTCTGCTCTTGATTTCACTTCTTCCGCTATCGCAGTAAGTTCATCCAGTTCCTCGCCCTTAATTTCAATAACAACAGGCGCACCTTCTGTACCCATTAAGGCTCCTAACGAATGTGATTCGTTGACAAACTCTAATTCAAGTCCTTCAATGTCTTGAGTGTTCGCATATAATTTCTCTATTAACTCTTCAGGAGCAAGAGATGATTCAGAAGACAGTATGACCTTCATGCTTGCAGTATTCTCGCCATCAAAAACAGCATTTGCGCCACTACTACCTGGTCCCACATGGCTATATATGGTACATAGAGAATCTCCTGTTATCTCATAAATAAGATTTTCAATATTCTCTACAGTAGAGGCTGTTCTCTCCAATCGTGTTCCTTCATTCATCTTCACCCTAATATTGAACGCCGTACCTTCTGCAGTAGGCATGAATTCCGTACCGATAAACGGCAGCAGACAGCAAGTGCCTACCAACATCAATATCGCGGCAAAAATCACCGTCCAACGCTTTTTCAGAATGACACGAAGAATATTTCCATACGCAGAGAACTGCAGAGGCTCTTTAATTGCTTTTTCCGATTTATCTGTTTGCTTATCCTTCTTCCTAAAAATTCTTTCATAGAAGGTCGGTATAACCAATATCGCTACGAACAGCGATGAAACCAAAGAAAACGTTACAGTCCATGCTTGATCTTTAAAGAGTTCACCTGACGCTCCTTGCAAATACACAATAGGCAAAAACACAACAATCGTTGTTAAAGTCGAAGCACATACTGCGCCTCCCACTTCGTCAGTTCCTTGTATGACGGCATCCTTCAAAGGCAAACCTTTTTCTTGGTTTCGGAAGATACTTTCAATTACAACGATTGCGTTATCGACCAACATTCCCGCTCCTAAAGCCAATCCACCCAGCGTCATGATATTCAGCGTCAGGTCATTGAAATACATCAGATTAAATGTTGCGACAATTGAAATCGGTATTGCCAAAGAAATAATAAGCGTGACTTTCAATCTTCTCAAGAATACATAAAGAATGATGACAGCCAACACTATACCTAAGACTGCACTATCTTTTACTTCTCCAATAGAATTGTTGATGAAAGTCCCCTGATTACTTACTATATCAAAACTATATCCAGGCAGAGCTTTCTCCACATCAACCAATCTCTTCATCACTCCATCCACTGCTTGTACTGTATTGTAACGCATCTCTTTGTAAACAGACAAGCCAATACATCTCTTGCCGTTTATACGTACGATATTATCTGGAGCTTTATTTTCAAAAAAGATATCAGCAACATCTCTCATATAGATAGGAGCCTTGCTTATAGGGGCAAACTCGGAAGCAACTGCCACATTACCTCCACCATCAGCCTCAGTTTCCTTATATCCGACGATAATCTTACCGAAATCAGCCTCTGTATCAAGCATATTCACACCGCTCACGATATACTGAGTACCCATTTCCGTAACTCGACCTCCAGAAATCCGCTGATTCTCTTCCTGAATCTTTGACGAAAGGGTATTGATGTCTAACCCATAAGCATTCAACTTATAAGGATTGGTCTTAACGATAAGGTTGCTCACCTCGTCACCGGACAAGACCACATCAGCCACTCCATCTACACGCACAAGTTCATTACGTACATATGAGTCTGCAACCTTCCGCAACTCAGCCATATCTGTGATATGCTGATGTGACATTCCTATCAAGATAACAGGATCCGTATTCGGGTCATTTTGAGTAATCTGCAATTCTTCTATTTCATCATTCTGGACAAAGCTATTCATTGCCTTCTGCAAATCCAAAAACGCCTCATCCATATCCTTATTCCAAGCATATTCCACAGACATTTGAGCCGAACCTGCTTTGATAATAGAAGATACAGTTGTTACATCTCTTTGACGAATGGCCATAGACTCCATTCTCTCCACGAATTGTTTTTCAATTTCTTCAGGTGGTTTTTCTCCCGTCTGGATTTCTACAAACAATTTAGGGTTGTTGAGATCTGGCAGCAAATCCACACTCAACTTATCATATGATATTTTTCCCAGCAGCATAACCGCCCAAACCATCATTAAGATGGTTACTGGATTATTAACTGCAAAGGTGATGAACTTCTTCATTTATAAAGCTTATTTTTGAATTTTTACTTTACTGTTGTCACGCAGAGTCTCGTAACCACGAGTTACCAACTGATCTTCCAGATTCAGACCTTCCAGCACCTCAATATTATCCTTGTCTTCCAAGCCTGTACGGATGTTTCTCATACGAGCGACTCCCCTCTCTACTACATAAACAGATTTTCTTTTTCCTCGAGTCATGACAATTTCCTTAGGAATCACAATCGTATTTTCCGACTTGTCTACAATGATATCTGCTTTAACAAACATACCAGGACGAAGCAACAAATCTTTATTATCAATAAGCAACTTACCGATAAAGGTTCGTGTTTCCGAACTGATAGCTGGTGACAATTCGCTAATAACACCGTCAATTGTATCATCGGGCAGCGTATAATGAGTAATAGCTACAGCCTGACCTGGCTGAACTTCATTGATTGCGCTTTCGGGCAAATTAATCTCCATAATCATTTTATCATAGCTCATTATTGACACGATAGACGAACCAGAAGGAACCTGTACATCTCGTGTATAATGAGGAAGATTTACGATGACTCCGGTAAACGGTGCCTTCACATTCATCTTACCCAAACTTATCTGCGCATTCTCATAACTATACCTTGCATTGGCTATGCTCACCTCCGCGTTACGAACTTCACTTTGAGTTACACCACCCTTTTCATAAAGTGCACGTTTCTTGACTTCATCCTGCTCAGCTATTTCCAGCGACAATTTCTTTGAATCAATTGCAATGTCATTCTCGTATTCCCTGTTAACCAGTCTTACAATCGTTTCGCCAGCCAAAACTTTGTCACCCAGTTTATACGGCTGTTTAGTACGCGGATTTATCTGCAAATGGTATTCGCCAGCCATCTCTGACGTCAATTCGACCTCAGCATTAGCCATAGCAGTTCCATTCGTTGTATTATATTTCTTGATTTCGCTCGTCTGAACTTCTGTCACTGACACAGGTGATGCCAATTCTGCAGTACTTCCGCCTTGCTGTTCCTCGCAAGCTGTAGCAAGTACACATGTAAGTAATATTGATGGTATTGAATATTGGAGTTTCATACAATTTATTTTTTATTTGTTAATATTTCATTTTTTATTTTCTTTCGTATCTACATCTTGAGGAACAACGCTCATTGGAATAACATGTTTATCGTTCTCAAAATCATACAATGATATAATCTTCAGATTCAGCAATTCCAATTTATAGTTTATCAAAGTAGACACATACGACATTTTCTGATTAGACAGCTGAGTCTGGAATTGGTTCATCTCCATACCTGTCAACTCTCCATTTCTATATCTTTCTGCATTCAGGTCGTAAGTAAGCTGTGCATTCTGTACGCTTTGCTCCGCAATAGCAATCTGCGCTTCAAGATTGCGGAGGCTACGACAGCTTTTACGCACTGCTATCTCAATGGATTTCCTCTCTTCATCTGTCTCCATATCATACATCTTAATAGCTATTTCCTGCGCCTTTATTCGTGCTTTTCTTTCTCCCCAGTCAAACAAAGGAATGCTCAACGACATGGACACTCTTGGATTATTTGTTGGATGGTCGTAAATCTTATTAAAATCCTCATTATCTCCCATAATACCCAGAGACAGAGACAAATTACCATCCAAACTGTTATTTTCTTTAATCTGCTTCATCTGGATATCCTGTTCAATACGTGAGATTTCCCTCTGTCTCAACTCAAGTCTCGAACTGAGTGCGCTCTCAATCGCCAGCATCATATTGATAGGAACCGGCTTTGCTGTAATCTCTGCAGTAATATCAAAATCCTGCTCTATTTCAATACCCAGAATCTTTTTCAAGTCATCCTTGGCATTTTCCAGAGACACTTTTCTGTTATCAACAGTAGAAACCGCTTGAGCCACATTGAGTTCGGCCTGATACAACTCGTCACGCGCAGACAAGTCAGCCTCAACCTTATTTTTGATGATGTCAAAATTTTGCTGAGCATCCTTCAACTCCGCTTCACTGATTTCCAAGTTATTCTTTGCTGTATAAACATTATAGAAAGAACTTGTAATAGAACTCTCAAGGCTTAGACGACGAAGCGCATAATTAATAAGGGCATTTTCATAATCTCTCTCAATAGACTCCAAGTCCACTTTTGTTCTGTTGTAGGTAAACAGAGGCTGATTGATGCTCAAGTAGAGGTCATTGCTAAATGCCTGATTCTTATTCGACGTACCACTTGTACTCGTGTTGCTTTGCCATCCAAACTTGTTGTTCAATGACACGGTGGCATCCGTCCAGATGATGGGCTGAGTGATGCTGAACGTACCATTAGATGAGAAAGACTCGTTAGTGTACCATTGTGAGAATCGGTTGTCAAATGAACGGCTGTTGCTGTAAGAGAAAGGATTCAGCGTCAGCGAGAACTTTGACTTCAGCGATGCTTTCTGAGCTTCAAGACTCAACTTGTAACGTTCCAAATTAAGCAAAGCATTCTGCAGCTCTGGACTATGGTCAATACTATACTGCAGAGCATCTTCAAGTGTCAAGTTCCATTGTTGTGCTTGCATGGTCATTCCATACAGCAATAAAGAACAGACACACGTGGTTTTTCGAATTGATTTTAGCATGGTTATATTGATTTTTATTTATTTCTTCACTATCTTTACGGCATCGGCAGTAATCATGCTGAGCTCGCTCAAATCTGTCAACCTCACCACTAGCGTGTCGCCAGCTATACCATAGGTATCCAGCAAGTTCCACCCATCAACGATTCTGCGCATATCCAGTTCGAATGGTTCTTCGTAGTCGTCTACCTCTGATGACACAATGAAGTTATAGAGGTACTTCTGCCGCCCCCATCCGTTATTTCTTCTGAGCTGTTCTGGACGCTGTGCATAATAGTATAGTTCGTAACGTCCTGGACTTGGCACAGGAATCTTCCACTCGGCATACTGCTCTCCCTTTCCTGAACGTATAACTACCGCCGAACGCACAGATTTACCAAAAAAGCTTTGGTCTGTTGTTGCAGTCCATCGTGCGGGTGCTCTCCATTCATTAACACCCACATACTTAAAGTTCTCCTCTTCGGTATTTTTGTTGATAAGTTCTCCTATATACCCTGATGGAGGCGCTTCCGACAAGCTGAACAGGAGCGAATCTTCATTATCCACAATCACTTCCTCCTCATTTTCCAAGAATCCTTCTGTCAAGACATACTCACCCTCATCCAACAACACATAGGCCTCTTCCGCTCTGCCAGGACGCACGGTCACCATCACTGGCAGGTTCTTCGAGAAGAGCGTATTGATATTGAATGCACTCGGCATCTCTTCCCAATGGGAAACAAGACGCTTTGTCTGATGAGGTTCAAAATCGACAATCCACTCTGTAGGCTTTTCCTCATCATTAAAATACTGCTTTCCATCACCTTCACGATTAGACCAGAACTGCAGCTGCATATTGACGCTGCCAGGACGGTCAGACATATTGGTCAGCACCATTTCTGCCTGATATATCTCTTGTGTAGGAGTCTCAACGAAAGTAATAACAGGAGTTCCAATCATAAATTCTGCCAACTGAGAAGGGCTATTCCACTCGGTTAGCCGCGAACGAATATCCGTTCCTGCAATCTGCCCCAATGTATCCAACAGCTGTTCAAATGAGAGATTGCGGAAAGCATTGCTCAAGACATGCGCAGACAAGGTATCGCGGAAGGCTTGTACACCCAGTTTCCTTTCTGCATCCAAGAAAAGCTTCTTGCCTTGCAGCATAATCAGATTGTTCATCAAATCGCGATATTCTGTTTCCTTCAGCAAATCCTTGAATGAAGCATCCTGCATCAGCATGAGTGCCTTTTCCTCATTGCTCAGGCCATTCACATCACGCATCCATGAGTTGCCCATTCCGCCACTTCCATTATTCTGCAGCATCAATTCAATCAATCTGTTCGCCACAGGCCATTCTGAAGAATAGATGTTGTACCTGAAATTGTACATCTGCGGGAAAATGTGGAACGGACTCTCCTGCACGCTCACCGAACCTCGTCCCATTGCTCCCTCTTGGAAGTCATATCCCGAACTGCGATCCCACATGAAATAAAGCATATCGCGGAACACTGCCATCTGCACATCATAATCTGTCATTGACTGACCGCCACGACCGCCCCATCCGCCGCGACCGCCGCGCCCTCCGCGCTGCTGATTCTGTCGCCATTCCTTTTGCTGCTTGATGTTAAAGCGCCAGCTATTATACATCTTCTCAGGCACCAGCACCATCTCGGGCTGCATTTTCTCCTGCGCTTGCGTCCAAGTGCGCGAGTAGCTAGCGAAATGCGCAGGAACCTCGATGATAGAAAAGCGATTGAAAGGATACATCATATTCACTTCTTCCTCATAATAGAATCTCACGTCACTGATGATAGAAGGAATCGTATCATGTATCAGGTCAAGCTCTTGGCTGAAGAAGTCATGCCCATCGATGTACCACGCAGAGTACAAAGTGCTGTCAACTTCGATAGAACAATCCTTGTATGGACCAATGATGAGCGACAGCGACTGCAACGGGTACTCGGGAGAGAACGAAGTAGTCAGAGAGTCAGCACTCAGTCGGCGTTCACCTTGTGAAAGCACCGTCATACCGGCATTAGGCTTCACCTCCATGCTGAACTTCGTAAAATAGCACTGCTGCCAGTCAGGACTTTCACTGCTGTAGCATACGCCAGGGCGCGGATACCAATAGAGCTCAGGAGTCAGCAACGTGTATTCAGCCGTCTGATATCCATATCTTTTACCTACATTAAAGTTATCCATGAATTTCTCCTGCGTGTTCAGCATCTCTTCAGGAATGTCAAGATAACAGATTCGTTCGTCAACCACACCCTCATATTCAACAGTAAACGCAATGCGTTCATTCTCCTTTACAGTTCTTTGGACATCAATCTTCAACAGATGCTCCTCGCGCCAGAAAGAAAGCGGCTTGCCCCCCATGTTGACTGCCGTCACCTCAAAGCCCGGATTCAAGGTGAAAGTAAATGTCGAAGCAGCCTTTACTGGCGTACCGATTATATGTGCCTGGAATTTCAATACATCTTCTTGCTGCACCACCTCTATTCTGCACGAATCGATTTCCATCTTTGGGTCATGCACATGCTGGTTATTCAGTTCCACCAAACGCTCCTGAAACAGTTCCGAATTGACATATCTGTACACATGATAGCCACCGCATCCCAGACCTGCACACACCATCACCGTAGCAAAAGCACGCCAAGGGTAAAGGGCACGCGGCGAATTAGGCAGACGGCGGAACAAAGAGATGCTCCAAAGTATCATGCCCAATCCCAAGAACAGATACATCAGGCGATGAATGACAAGCGACTGCCAATCAGCAAAGCCCGTAATCGTCGACATCATCATAGGAAGATTAAATCCTATGTAATCAAACAGATAATAGAACTTATCGCCAATATAAAAGAGTGTCAGTCCGATATATCCAAGCAGGATGACAAACGTCAGCGCCTGGTTCTTGATGACAAGCATCAGGAATGTGGACAAACCTATTATATATATAAGTGTTGGTATGTTCAGGATGAAGAGATACATGAAGAAGCTGAGCGGAGACACATGCTCCTGCAAATACACGTATCCCATCGCAACGGAAACTGCGATGACAATGAGGTTCAGCACAAGAAATACTTGCAGCGTTCCCCACATCTTGCCCAACAGATACTCGGCATTGCTGAGCGGACGGACATAAAAGACCTCGGACGTGTCCAGCTGCTTATCTCGCTTCAAATATTCAGAAGCCAAGAAGATAGACACGATTGCTTGAGCCACATTAAAATACAGCATCAAGTTGTAGGCCAGCAACGAAGGTATGCTAATAAAAGCATGAGGGTTCACCACGATAGAAGCAGACGAGGTGATAATCAAGATGACTGAAACTGTTGAGAACACCTTAAAAAACCAGCTGCGAGTCAACAGCTTTGCCTCGTATTTTGCAACAGACAGTATATTGTTCAAGAACTGCATTTATCTAATAGGGGTAAAGTTTAAAGGTTAAAAAGCTGAGTTAAGAGGTCAACGTTAAGGTTTTATTTATCTGCAACGTCAACATCAGTCATTCAGCCACAAATCAAGTTTGTTTTCCATAAAATACACGTAAGCATGCTCCAAGTTTGGTGCAAAAGGTTCAGCCTCATAACCCTCCAGTTCATCAGCAACCACCTGAATCTCCCAGTTTCGGCCTCGTGGTATGGTAGATATGACAGGATAGCGAGCGCTAATCACCTTATAGTCATCATTGCTCACACACAGGCGCCACACCTTGCCTTCTGCACGCTTCAGCATCTCTTCAGGCGAGCCTTTGAACGAGATTTCGCCCTTGTTCAGCAGCGCCATATCCACGCAAGAGCTGGAAATGTCGCCGACAATGTGCGTAGAAAGAATAATCGTAATGTCATTGCCGCTCACCTGCGTCAGCAGGTTACGGAAACGGATACGCTCCTCAGGGTCAAGACCCGTCGTCGGCTCGTCCACGATAATCACCTTAGGCTCATGTATCAACGCCTGCGCAATGCCCAGTCTTCGTTTCATACCGCCCGAGAGTTTAGAAGCATAACGTTCTCTCACTTCATACAGACCTACTTGCTCCAGCATGTCCGCCACAGCCTGCTTGCGCTTGCGGCCATCGTTCATGCCTGACAATCGAGCTGCATAGTCCAGATACTCCTGCACTTTATATTTGGCGAAGAAACGAAAATCCTGAGGCAGATAACCCAATATGCGCCTTACTTCACGGCGCTCCTTCAGCAGATTGCATCCATACATCTCCACCTCGCCGCTAGTAGGCTCCATCAGCGCCACCAAAATACGCATCAACGTAGATTTCCCTGCACCATTAGGTCCCAACAGTCCAAACATGCCTGAAGGAATTTCCAAATTAATGTCCTTCAAAGCATGATAACCATTCGGGTAGATTTTATTCAGATTTTTAATTTTTATAGACATAGCTAATCTATAGGTTAGAATAAAAGTGTTGTGTTTGTGCCACAAATTTAAGAACCTTTTGGTTTTTACCCAAGAAAGCACCAGAAAAACATAGAAAAAAAAACAATATTTAACACTACAGCCATTCAATGACAAGGAGATAAGGAAAGATTGAGAAAAAGAAGGTGAACAAAACACAAAAAGAAGCGCAATCTAACCTCGTCCCAGATAAGGAGTCTGTAAGACATCACAAGTTTTTCATGGAGGAGTGGACACATAGATACCCTGAGGCATTTTTCACTAAAAAACATCAGTTTTTCTCTATATAACTTTACCGTACCCCTCGGGTCCGATGAGGTGGACCCGAGGGGTACGGTATGTCGGACCCGAGGGGTACGATTTTCATACGCAATATTTCATCCTCTTTTCGAAAGAGAATGAATCCCTGGAAAACCGAGAGTTGTTTTCAAAAGGAGATGGGATTGCTGACAGAATTTACTGATAGAGGAAATAACTGCCGCCATCGCTGGAACAATAGGTGCGGAGCAGCTGCTGCAGGTGCTGGGCATTGGCCTCCACATGCAGGGCATCGCCATCATAACCATTGATGAGCACGACGAGCTGAGTGGTGGCGAGGGTGAGCTTGGTGCGCTCGTGATCACTGGTAGGGGTGCCGACACCACCCAGCGCATCACGATAGACGGGCAGGCCTTCAATATTTATCATTCCTCTGCCAATTCCCTCGTAGGGTTCTCCCTGTCGTCCTATGCCCAGCGTGAGCGTGTCGCCAGAGAATTGAGAAGCATCGAAGCCACCAATGCTGTAGCCGTACATCATGGAAGAGAGGTTAATCAGGTCAACCAATGTATTGACACGATACAATTCTTTGCCTTGCAGCACACGACGCAGCAGGGCTTCGGCTGCAGGGCGGTAACGAGAAGGGTCTTTTCCGCAAATTCGGTACACTTGCCGGGTGGCAGCAATGGGACTGCGGTCTTTGATTGTTTCAGGAGTGTACTGCTGACTGAACTGCTGGCTGAACTTGTCTATTTCGTGCCAAAGGGACTGCGAACAGGGAGTGTTGCGCACGTTTGCCTGCAAGCATGCCCCAACAAAGGCCGGGCAGACCTCTTTTATTTCTTTTGAAACGATGACTTTCATGTTATATCAGAATGGATAGCCGACGGCAAAGTGGAATCCGAGACCATCGCTGAACTTTTTGATGTTGTAATAGCCTGACTTGCCGGTATCGTAAGGCGCATGGATGCCAATTCCGAGGTCGAGGCGCAGGATGAGGAATTCGAGGTCGTAGCGCACGCCGAGACCTGTGCCTACAGCCATATCTTTGAGCAAGCGGCTGAAGCGGAACTTTCCGCCAGGATGAGCCGCATCCTCACGCATGAGCCAGACGTTGCCGGCATCGATGAAGAAGGCTCCTTGCAGGGCGTTGACGATGGGGAAACGGTACTCAGCATTAAGTTCAAATTTCATGTCGCCAGCTTGATCGAGATAAGTGCCTCGGCCTTCGCGATCTTGGTAACTGCCTGGGCCTATGCTTCGCACAGCGAAAGCACGGACGCTGTTCGCTCCACCCACATAGAACAGTTCGCTATAAGGAGCATAGCGTGAATTGCCATAAGTCCATACTGCACCTAGCTGAACACGAGTAGCGAGAGTGGTCGTTTCAGTGATTCGGAAAGTGTTTTTGAGGGTGAACATGAACTTCAGGAACTGCGAATAAGGTGTGCCGAGCAGTTTCTTGTCCTTCTGGTAGTAGTCGATGCCGATGATGGAGTTGACAGTGTTGAGCAAGTTGCCAGACTCTTTCACAGTCCCCTCGAAGTGCATGGAATGAGGAATGCGGGTGTTCCAGGTGTTATCGTAGGTAATCGTGTACTGCATGGCAGGTATGAACTGGTCGCGCAGAGAGACGTACAGAGCTGAGTTGCTTGCCACAATGGAGTCAAAACGTGCGGTGGTGTGCTGCATCTTGTTGTAGGAGATGGTGAGGGGGACAAGTTCATGACTCCACGAACGACTGGTCTGGAACTGGTAGCCCGCTTCTGCCACGAAGGACATAAGCCGGTAATAATTGGCACGATTGAGCTGGTTGATGTTGATACGATAGGTGGTGGAGGTAGGATAGCGATAGAGCTGCTTGTTGAGCCCGGGGAAGGCTATCCACGGATAAGAGAGCTGGGCATCGAGACCTATTTCGTAGGAGTCGATGCGCTTGTTCTCGCCAAACTGCTTTTGTGTCTGCCACTCGTAGCTGCCCTTCAGGCCAACAGACAGTGTTTCGCCGTGGCGGAAAGCGTTGCGCTTGGAGAAGATGAGGCCAAGGCTGGGGCCTATCTGAGAATTTGACTTCTGGGTGATATTGAAGTTCACCTCTGTGTCTATCAGCTGGTCCATTGTAAGGTCAAGGCGCACATCGAGCGTGTCATTTGTCAGAGTTGTGTCGCGCGGCGTAAAGGTAAACTTCATGCCAGAGAAGATGTTCATGCTGTGCAGATTGGCCAGCGTCTGGTCAACTCTGGATTGATTGAAGGTGCGACGCTTCCAAAATTTGAAGTTCTTGAACAGCACACGAGGAGCTACTGGCATACGGTCACCCTGATAGACTATCTTCAAGTCGTTGAGCATGAGGGAGTCTGTATATTGAAGCTCAGTGCGACGACCGCCTGTCGATTGACGCGCAGAACGAGTTCGCGGCTGACGAATGTAAGCGCTGACGTTGCCAAAATAGTACTGCTTCCGTGCTTTTGCAGGCATATCTATATCGGGGACAACACGCAGCGCCACCCTATAGGGAGTGTTGGTGGAATCGGCGAGATAGGTTATGTAATCGGGACGATAGTAGTAGAAGCCATTGTCGCGAAGTGTGTTGACGATGCGTGTCTTTTCATTCGTCAGGTCAAGAGTGGAGAACTGGGAGCCACGACGGATATACGCCTCATGAGCCGTTGTACGCAGGAGGCTGTCTTCTGTAACGGGGAAACGGTACTGTATGCTGTCAAACAAATAAGGTTTGTCCAGCTTTACGCGGTAAGTGATTTTCTGCTTCTTGGGGTTCTTCTGGCTTACGAGTTCATAATTCACGTTACCTCGGAAATAGCCGTAGTTCTGCAGCAAGCTAGTCGCGACCTTGGCGCGAGTGGCAGGGGAAACATGCGAAATGGTTATTGGAGGAGTGGAGAACGAGTCGAACAGCCACTTGCTGAGTCCCTTGCGAGCCTTGTCCACATAGGCATTGTAGGTCCAGAGGCCAACCTGCAGCGGACTGCGCAAAGAGGAACTTCCCATAAATGCGCCATTGGGCTGATAAGCAAGGGCGGCCTCAACCTCGAGGAGAGCATTTTCTTCAGCAACCGTACCTAGCTTGTCTTCCACCTCAATCTTTTCTATACCCGTATAAAGCACCTCGCCCTCAGGAAGATGCGAGGTTGTAGAGCATGCAGCAAGAACCAGAAGCACAAGCAGGATGTATAATGTCTTTTTCATTGAGCTGTAATGGGTATTTGTAAAGTTTTCTTCACTTTAGGGTTTCGGGCTCTCTTCTTTCCGCCGCCAGAGGAAGAGGTCGGAGAGTTTATCTACTTTTTTACGAAGAAGAACACCAGCGCCATTCTTGTCCAGTTCTCCCTCGATTAAGTTGGAATAGTCTTTCTCGTGGAACAGGCGAATGTACTGCGTGCCACCATTGTCGAGACGCCATTCGAGAGAAACGTCATCAATATAGGCTCCCGACTCGTTCTCCTCGGTATTGCCATCGGCGCTGACCTTGCCGCCTATCACGACATTGAGCCGGTCGGAAAAGAAGCGGCGAGAGAACTTGAAAGAATAGTCGGTACGGCTGGTACCATCGTCACGAGTGGTTTGTTCCATGCCAACATTGATGTCAACCATCGTCGACAGCGCACGCCCCGCTATGTTGTTGATTTCGTTCTGCAAGAAATTGTTAAGCGCATTGCCAGCAGTGAACCCCTTGCTATTGGTACCTGAAAGATACATGCCCGTGGCAAGCATCGCTACTGCGAGTTTGTTTTTCTCTTCGGCAGAGCAGTTTGCCAGTTCATTTTGAACAGACTGGTCCTCGGGCGCCTCTATCGTGAAAGCCAATCCCATATTATCTAAAGAATTGGTAATCTTCAAACCTACATCAAAAGCCACGCTGCGGCTGGAGCCATCGCTCTGCCCCACAGCAGCACGGACACGTTCAGTTGCTGCGACATTCAGCACAGGATTAACAGGGTTGCCTGTAAACTCAATATAGGAACCGTTATGGATTGTGAAAGTCTTGAGCGGAATGATAGGAAGAGCATACTTCATCTCGCCTTCGTTGATGGTGTACTTGCCTTGCAAGTTCAGAACACCTTCAGGCGTGTAAAGCATCGTCACGGAACCACCGCCCTGAACATTGATGTAGCTCTGCTTATCAGCGGAAAACTCACAACTGAACATTGCACCATCCTCAATGCTCAGCATCATGTTCATATCTATTCCCATGAATTTCTTCTTAAGAATTTCTTCTCGCGGAGGAGGAGGAGCATTGAAGTCTACAAAAGTAACGATATCCTCCAGGCGGTCTCCCTGATAAAGAGGGGTTTCCGTCATAATATAGGTAATGCGCGTGGTAGGAAGCACCCTGACAAGACCACGAACCGTCAAGTCACTGGTTGAACCAATGACACGAGCGAAGAAATCTCCATACATATCGCCAAACAGCACTTTGTTTTTGCTGCGCTGAGCTTCTATCAGCTTGAAATTAGAACCACGCAAAGAAAGCGACATGAAGAGTTCCTCAAAATTAGAGAAATCAACAGAACCATTCAAAGCAAGCGGGTTGTCATCTGCGCCATAGAACTTGAAGTCATCGAACGTCACACGGCTATCAACAAAAGGAATCGTATCGTTGGCCAAAGTAAAGTCCAAACTATAAGGGTCGGACAGCAGATGCATGTCTTTCGGCATCAAAGCCCCATTGAACAGAAGCGCATCCATCGGTCCTGCAACTGTCATGTCGCTGGACAGCGTTCCCTGGAAACCGACAAGCTGGTCGGGTATGAAAGGGTTAAGCATCGACACCGGCATATCCTGCAACCTCAAGTTAGCATCAAGCCTTCCCTCCCCTTCTGCATCATAAACGCCATCCAAAGCCAAGAACTCACTTCCATTAAATGCTAAATTGGCATCAATAGCATGAACCGTCTCGCCACGGGGAGCATAAGAGAACCATGAATCAAAATCGCCGACTGTCGCCCCCTCATAAACAAAGCGGTTGGCATCCAACGTTCCTTCAAGCAAGAAGTTCTCTTCTTGGTCTATATAGTAAGCATCAAGGTTAAGGATTCCGCCTATTGAAGGCATATCAGGAACAGGAACTATCGTCATCAGCTCCTTGATGTTCAAATCATTCACTACGACATTAGCAATCTGCATCAACTGTTCATTCTCATCTGCATACACAGCCACGTAACAGCTGTCGGACAAACTCTTCAAGCGCACATCAGCTTGAACAGGGCGGTTGGGGCGAGTAACGATGTAATTGTCATCGTTAAGACCAAATTCTCTGAAAGCCAACACCGGTTTCTGAGGATACAAACTATAATTGACACAACTGTCTGTTGCAGCAGCCTTAACACCCAAATCGATGCCTTTGCGGTTATACCTATCAAAATAAGTCAAGTGCGCATCGGCCTTATCTGCCATCAAAAATCCCTCAAGAGAGGCACGGAAAGCTGGCAATTGAGGCTGTTCATGACATTGAATTCCTATAAGATAGTCCAACTGGGTTGTATCTTGCGCTATATCGATAAATGCCGTATCCACCATCACGCCATCCTTATCAAAGGCATACAAATGAGCCTTGCCCATCACACCCTGCTCGGGGGTTATATCCACATCTGCCACTAACTCGCGGAAATGAATTCCATACACATCAAGAATGTCTGAGAATGGATTCTCACGTCCCGCCTCAGCATAGAGTGACACTTCTGGCAGATAGTTTTTTAGCACATTCAAATTCACATCATGATCCTTAAACTGTTGAACTGCGGCCTTTTCAAACACTTCCAATTGCGGCAAAAGCTGGGACAGATTGCAAGGAGTGAAGAAACTTAAATAGCAGTCACCAGTCCGCAAAGCAGCCACTGTTGTGTCTTTACGGGCTTCTGCATACAAATCAAAGGAATCCGTATATACACTGTCTTTTTTTATAATCAATGACAACGCGTCAATGTGGGAGTTTACTTTGAAGAAGTCCTTCCAATCATAAGAGAACGACACAGCCCCGCTAGTGCTAGCCTGCAAGCGTTCCTCACTGTATCCCATGGCCTGAACATCAACAAACGGAACATCTAAATCCAATTTGCCAGAAACAAGGTGCTTCTTCAACTCTGTATCTAGCAACATCCTTGCATGAATCTGGTCATTATCACCCGAAACCTCACACTGCACCAGAGAGCCTTCCATCGTTGCTTCAGCCATGATATTATCTAAATTTACTTGACCAAAGCGGGAGTTACGCAGATTGGCGGTAGCTTGAAGTTTCGTGCTCGGCATAAAGAAATCCAATCCAGTTCCTTGAACGGCGACATCCCCCGTGAAAAGCGCCGTGTCTGACAGTGCAACATAATGATTAACGACCAGGCTATCAATCAGAACCTGAGCCGCATACGTTTCCGTTCCCATGGCAAAGCTACCATCCATATCAACCAAAGCTCCATGTGTATCGAAAGCCTTGACACATGCCTGCAAAGACAAGTCGCTCGTCAAATCAAAAAGTTGCGCATCACCTTCAACAGTCAACAAATCAGGCACTTCAAAATAGAGTGTATCTACACAAAGCGATTCAAGATTGCCATCAGCCTTCACTTGCAAAACAGATGGGAGAGAAGGTAGGCGTTGAGCCATCACTGCTGTAACATCACGTGTGCCTTCCCCCCCCATACGGGTAAAATAAATCAAGTCGTCCTTGCCAATTCTCCCTTCGCCCAAGAAAGAGAACTCGCCAGGATTCACTGCATCAAAGGCATTCATATCCATTCGATAAGCAAAAACAAGATTGCTGTCCCCTGTCTTCACCTTAAACTTAGGCAAAGCCAACCTAAGGGAATCCATAACCACCTTGCCATTAGCATCTGCAATGCCCAATCCTGTCTGTTCATTGGCTGTGAAACTTGACACCATCAGTTCCATCTCCTGCGTTCCCTTATACACGAAAGAATCAATTGCCAGACTGACGTCCTCAAACAAAAGATGATTGGGATCCAATTGGTCTAATAATCGAGGTGCCTTCATCAAATCATAGCCCACGCGAGTCTCTGCCAGGCTCAACTTGTCAACTTGATAGACCTCTGCTCCTAAATCAAGAAAAGCATTTGCGTTCGCAATACCAACATCAGCCATCACAAAAGTGCTGTCCGCTTGCGGAGCAAGCATCACAACCGCCTTAACACGCTGAATATCTATATCATCAATCCTAACTTTCAGAGGTACATTGCCCGATGACGATGTATCTTCTGACACCGTATCAGCCAACAGAATCATCAAATCAGCATCGTGCAGCAAAACCTTGTTTACCACAGCAAGTTCTTTCGCAGAATCCATGCTGTGGGAAGCAACAGAATCGCCCGATTCTTCCTCTGAGTTTGTGACGAATGATAAAAGGGGAAGGTGAAGATTGTCCAGACTCAATTCCGCAACAGAACCTTTAATCACAGCTGCTTCAATCAAGTCTTTCGTGTTCAATTTCGTGTCATGCAGATGTATGCCACCCACTTCTGCCTCAAGATTCAATAAAGGCAGAGCCTCTAAGCTAATCGTCAGTTCCCCTGCATCCAACACGGTGTCACCGTCCTGAACAGCGAGCACTCCACCCACTGCCACATCAAGCGGGAACTGCAATGAGAACCTTTCGACCGACACATCCATCTTCATCTCACTGCTCAGAATCTCTGCCGCCTTATCGACAGCAAACTTCTGTACAGGAGGAAGATACACAAGTACAAGAAGTAACAGTAATAACAAAAAAGGAGTTAGCGTAACCCCCAAGAGGACACGCCAACTCCATCCCACAACTGTATACCTTCCGTACCGTTTCATACTATTTAAAATTAGGAATTAGGAATTGAACTCTCGACCAGCAACACTGGCAGCAATCCCTAATTCCTCGATTCCTATGTCTTTAATCTTAAAGATTTGGATTAATCTTGCTCCACTCTGAAATGGCAGGAATGATGTTCAGCTCAACAAGCTCGTCACGCATCTTGCACAGATGTTCGTAAGAAGCGTCAAGCTTAGCCATTTCCTCTGGAGTGCCAGCCGGCATCTTGTATGTGCATCCATTTGTGTCAAGCGTTGTATCCATCGCCATCATAATGTGGTCATACTTCTCGTTTGACACGTATGTACCTGCAGACCAGCGGAACTTTTCGCCGCCCATCACTGAGCGAATCATCTCAACAGAGCAGTAAGCAGGGCTCTGCCATGAAGAACGTCCACGAAGCTCAATAATTTTTGCGCCACCCTGAGTAACATCCTTCTTCATCTGCTCCCACTCAGCTTCAGGGAATTCAGGAGTGCCGATAATGTCGTAGAGAGGTCTGCCTGCAACCTTTGCTGCAGAACCAAACACAGCCATCTGCTCTCCGTGACCGCCGTAAGTAGCACAGCCTGTCACCTCATACTGCTTCACACCAAACTTCTTAGCGATAGCAGACTGAAGACGAGTAGAGTCCAGCGCAGCCAGTGTAGTCACCTGACCTGGCTTCAGACCTGAATAAAGAAGAGTAACAAGTCCAGTAAGGTCTGCTGGGTTGAAGATAACAGTCACATGCTTTACGTCTGGGCAGTAAGCCTTAATGTTCTTACCCAACTCCTCTGCAATCTTGCAGTTGCCAGCAAGGAGGTCCTCACGAGTCATACCAGCCTTACGAGGTGCACCACCAGAAGAGATGATATACTTAGCATCCTTAAATGCCTCAGCCACATCAGTAGTAGCAGTCAGATTCACGCCGTCATAACCGCAATGGAACATTTCCTCCATCACACCCTCCATACCAGGAGCATAAACGTCGTAAAGACACACATTAGGAGTAAGCTTCATAGTCAAAGCAAGCTGCACCATAGTAGAGCCGATAGCACCGCCGGCACCTACAATCACGAGTTTTTCGTCTGTTAAGAAAGCCATAATAAAAAATGTTTTAGTTATTATATTTCTGTTATTGAAAATTCAACGCTAATCCTCTTCTGAGAAGTTCATTCATCCACTAATTTGCAAATATATCTCTTTTCCATTTGATAAGCAACAATACATTTATTTTTTTCATCAAAAGCACAAAACTTTTCCAATGAAGCGTCCCTAAAACAGGGGCCGTTGTTAAGTTAATAGCGCAATCACACCCTTGTACAGCGCCAACCGCCCAAGGCAAGCCGCATTCATTTTTCACCTTACATATTAATTTGATGACAGTTCTTTTGTTTCAAGGAAAATTCCTATCTTTGCACAACAACATCACACCTAATTATAAAAACTATCATTCTTAAATCATGAACATTAAATTAGTATGCACCCTCATTGCCCTATGTGCGGCAACTGTATGTATGGGCAAGCCTTCCGACCCCTTAACAGTCAAGACAACATCAGGACTGGTAAAAGGCATCGAGCAAGAAGGAACTAAAGCCTGGCTGGGCATCCCTTATGCCAAAGTTGAACGGTTCATGCCTCCCCTGCCTGTCGACAAGTGGGACGGTGTAAGAGTCTGCGACCATTGGGGACCTCAAGTCATGCAGCAGACCAATCGCGAGATGAGCGAAGAAGAGATGTCAGAAAAAAACTCATGCGTGCTGAATGTCTGGACGATGGACACGAAGGCAAAGAAACCCGTGATGCTTTGGATTCATGGCGGAGGCTTTGATTCTGGGACTTCCGCCTGGGACCCCGGCATGGCACTGGCCAAGAAAGACGTTGTTGTGGTGAGCCTCAACCACCGCCTGAACATTCTCGGCTTCCTTGACCTTTCAGCTTGCAGCGAGAAATACAAATATTCAGGGAATGTCGGCATGCTCGACATTGTGGCTGCACTGGAATGGATACGCGATAACATCAGGCAATTTGGCGGAGACCCCAAAAACGTGACCATCTTTGGAGAATCGGGCGGCGGAGGCAAGGTCGGCACGCTGATGTGCATGCCTGCAGCCAAAGGCCTATTCCACAAAGCCATCATCCTAAGCGGCACCATCCTGAACGTAAATACCCAAAGCATGACACAGGAACTGGGCAAAGCAGTGCTGAAAGAATTAGGAATTGATGAGGCAAATCTGGACAAAATCAAAGAAGTACCCTATAAAGAGCTGTATGCCGCAGGACAGCGTGCCATGGCTGCCAGCATTGGCACACGCAAGCCAGGCACTCCCATGATGTGGGGATTCGGTCCCACGCCCGACGGAGAGACACTGCTTCAGCAGCCTTTCCAGCCAGGATTCGCAGACATTTCCTCTCATGTGCCTGTATTGATTGGCACAACCTTCAACGAGCTGCAGCGATTGGCATACAACCGCCCTATGACTCAAGAAGAGGCACGCACACAGCTGACACGCACCTTTGGAGATGACACAGACGCCTACATCAAGGCTTTCGCTGAGGCCTACCCCACTTACACCCCACAAGACCTTGTCAGCATTGACTGGCTTTTCCGCCCCAAAACCATCATCACCGCCGATGCCATCGGGGAAAGCAGAAAAGCAAAGACTTACATGTATATGTTCACATGGAAATCACCTGTAAACAAAGGCTCCGTGCATGGTGCAGAACTCAAATTCTGCTTCAATCGCCTGCACCACTCCAACAGCGACGTACCCGCTCCGACAGCCGCCGACTTCAAGCTCGCCGACCTGATGAGCAGTGCATGGGCACAATTCGCTCACACGGGCAATCCCAACATTAAGGAACTGCCTGCATGGAAGCCTTATACCGCCTCTAACGGAGAAACCATGATTTTTGACCACAACTGCTACATCCGCAACAATCCAGACCGCAAATTGGAAGAAATCATCAACAAGCATTGTTTCAAGCAGTTGGACGAATTCAGAAAAACGCATTAAAACCTTACAAGTCGAAAACGCGACTTGTTGACAGAAGAACAAATCATCCTCTTCTATGATACCGTACCCCTCGGGTCCGATATGCCGTACCCGAGGGGTGCGGTTCATCGGACCCGAGGGTACGGTATAACAGACTCATTGCAAAGGATGGTCAATCGGCGTCCTTCAGCACAGGAAACTTCCGTCTGAAATCACGGAGTTTCTGCAAATCCAGTTCAATCCTGACAGCCGACTCCTCGCCCAGCGGACAAGCCGCCGCCGTGTTGCCATAGGGGTCAACAAGCAAAGTTCCTCCGCTGTAATGACACGCCAGGTCATCGCCTATGCGATTGACACCTGCCACATAACACTGATTCTCTATGGCACGAGCGTGAAGCAGCGTATTCCACACTGCCAGCCGAGATGCAGGCCACGAGGCCACATAGATGGCGCAATCGTATGGAATCTTCTCATTGTTGCGTGAAAACACTGGGAAACGAAGGTCATAGCACACTTGCAGCAGAAAACGGACTCCACGGAACTCCACAACCTCTCTCGATGTGCCGCAAACATAATGCTTGTGTTCATCGCCATAAGTGAACAGGTGCCTCTTGTCATAGCAAGCGACGCTCCCGTTAGGCTTGACAAAATAGCATCGGTTGAAGAACTGTCCGCCTTCTTCTGTTGCCACACTGCCACAGATGGCAGCATTCAACTCACGTGCCATCTGCTGCATCCACGCCAAGGACGCCCCATCAGACTCCGCCACCCCTTTCGGTTCCGTAACAAAACCCGTTGAAAACATCTCAGGAAGCACAAACACATCGCTTGTCTCCTGCTCACGCAAGACGGCTTCCCATTTTTGCCTGTTCGCAACGGGATCTCCCCAGACTATATAGTTTTGCAGCAATGTAAGAATCACGCCCTTTTTCTTTTAATGGATGAAAAAACAATAGCCAGAACAATCAGCAATGCCAAGACTGCAAGCGCAACATACGCTATCGTCTCTGTGGTCTGAATGCTCTTAGGGGCAAACGTGAAGACCACCTCGTGCTTTCCAGCCGGAACATTGATGGCGCGCAGAACATAGTTGGCACGTCCCACCTCAACCTCTTGTCCATCGACAGTTGCAGTCCATCCCGGATAGTAAACCTCAGAGAAGACAACCAAACCTCCCTGCTGCGAATCCACTTCATATCTTGCCTCATTTGCCCCATAGGAAGTCATCTGCACCGTACCTGTCCCTCCAGCTTTCAGGAAGCCAAAGTCTGCCTGTGCCACCACGGCTGTCGTACGCAAATTCTCCGTACCCAAGGCAGCCAGTTCCTCGTTGGCATTCGCAACTTGTTTCACATCGGTCACGAACCAAGCATTCCCCATCGCCGTCTCATTCTCTATCGGCAACTTCACATTACCCTTCTCTCCTGCACCCAGAATGAACCAGCGCGTATTGAGCATGTTAATGACGGGGAACAGCGAGTCAGTATTCACGGCAGTCAAGTCATAAACAGGGTACGGCGACAATTGCTGTTGCATGGCCACAGTATCCATCGGAGCCATGCGCACCGCCTCATACACCTTGCGCATTTCAGGAGCGATGTGCGCCTCAATCAATTCTTGATAACGGCGAAGCTTCGCTGCATGATAACCTCCAATAGAACTATAGAAAGCGCTGGTGTTATTGTCATTGAAGGTAGAGACGGTGAAGTTCAGCACTCTATAGTCGCGCCCTGTTCCGCTCTTCTCCAGTATATACGTATCCGCATCCGTCTTCTGTATGCGCGCCGCGCCACGTGGCTCTACAAACATCTCATCATTAAGGTATCTCTTGTTCACCTGCCACATGTCAACAAGGCAAATGCCCAACAGGAGAACGCTCAGCGTTGCCGCCTTGCGCGCGTTTCCTGCCCCCTTCTTCGCAAACCACAGCATAACCATCAGGCCCAGCAAGATGAAGAAGATACTGCGCCATGCGTCAGAACGGACCATTGCCGCACGCATATCAGAGATGCTCCGCAGGATGTTCTGTCCGAAAGCGGCATCAAAGTAGCCTGCTGCCACATACTGCCCCACAGAGTCCCTGTCGTTGCTGCAAACCAAGTCGCCGCCTAAGCCTGGGAACATGACATAGATTAGGCAAATCACCACCGTAAAGACAGTTGCCACATAAAGCGGCTTCTTCTCAGGCCTTTCCACCCAAAGCTTCAAACCCCACAATGCGATGAAAGGCACCACAAACTCAACCACAACCAGAATGCTTGCCACCGTGCGGAACTTTGAATACATCGGGACATTATCAATAAAGAAATCCGTAAACGGCATAAAGTTTCTTCCCCAGCCCAACAGCAAGGTCAGGACACCCGCAGCCAGAAGAGCCCACTTGAGCGGATGCCTGTTAGGAATGACTAACAATCCGAGCACAAAGAGCATACACACCAGCGCTCCCAGATAAACCGGTCCGCTCGTACCGGGCTGCTCGCCCCAATACTGAGCAAAAGCGCCATAGATTCCCATCTGATTCATCTGCCCGTCAGCCTCTTTCATGGCTGTCTTATTCATGGACAGCGGCACACTTGCCCCACCCTTCACATTGGGAATAAGAAACGTCATCGACTCGTCTATGCCATAGCTCCAAGCCGTAATGTAGCTGCGCTCCAAGCCGCTGTCTGTCTGGTCTTCTGCCTTTCCCGGCTTCACCAGTTCGCTCTTGCCGCGCATAGTGTCTTTGGCATACTCGTAAGTATGATAAAGATTGGAAGCATTCAAGCCTATCGCCAGCACCGCCGCCAAAGCCACACCTGCCGTCGCTTTGCCAAACGATAGCATATCCTTTTCTCTGATGGCTTGAATCAGGAATGCCACCACCATCAGCAGTTCCACTACCAAAAAGTAATACGACATCTGAACATGATTTGCCTGAATCTGCAACGTCGCAAACACTGCCGTCACAATCGTTCCCAGCAAAATCTTTTTCCGATAGCACAACGCTATGCCCGCTATGGTCGGAGGGATATACGCCAGTGCCATCACCTTCCAGATATGTCCGGCCGCAATGATGATGAAGAAATAGCTGCTAAACGCCCACACCACTGCACCCAGCGCCGCCATCCACTGACGGAAGTCAAACGCCCTCAGCAGAATGTAGAAGCCCAGCATCGAAGCAAATATATACCATACATAATCAGGGAACCACAAATGGTATGCATTCTCCACAAATGCCATTGTCTTTGTTGACTCATACGAAGGTGCAATCTGATACGTTGGCATGCCGCCAAACAGGCTTGTCACCCATCGCGGCGTCTCTCCGTCATGGGTATCGCGATACTGGTTGATTTCCACATTGATGCCATCGTTCGCGCCGCTGTCATGCTGCTCCAAGCGATAGCCCTTGCTCACAGGCGACAAGAAATAGACGAATGCAATCGCTGCAAACAAGGCAACGCAATACACATCTGGCAAAATCTTCTTCATGTTTAATGTCATATATCTATCATGTATTAGTTTCCACTTGCAAAGTTAAGGAAAATAAATAGAAGTAAACAAAGGGAGGCAAAAAAAATGAACATTCATCCTCATCCGGCTTATCCTTCCGATTTCCTTTTACACACACGATGTGCAAGTTCACCCAAATCCTCTGTCCTCCCAGCAATTCTCCCCATCATCATCATTTTTAAGGAAATTCATGACCGAAAAGGTAAAAAAACATAAAAAAGTTGTACCTTTGCAGTCAAAACCTTACAGATTATGTCAGAAAAGAAAGTACGCGTGCGCTTTGCACCAAGTCCAACAGGACCGCTTCATATCGGCGGAGTACGCACCGCCCTATACAACTACCTTTTTGCCAAGCAGCAAGGGGGTGAGTTCATTTTCCGCATTGAGGACACCGACTCCAGCCGTTTTGTGCCAGGAGCCGAGGAGTATATCATCGAATCGTTCAAATGGTTAGGAATACAATTTGACGAGGGCGTTTCGTTTGGCGGCAACCATGGCCCTTACAGACAGAGCGAGAGAAGAGACATCTACAAGAAGCATGTGCAGATGCTGCTCGACAGCGGCAAGGCATACATTGCCTTTGACACGCCCGAGGAACTGGATGCCAAGCGAGCTGAAATAGAGAATTTCCAATACGACGCCTCAACACGTGGCATGATGCGCAACTCGCTGACGCTGTCCAAGGAAGAGGTGAACAACCTCATAGCCAACGGCACACAATATGTCGTGCGTTTCAAGATAGAGCCAGGAAGAGACGTGAAAGTAGACGACCTGATTCGCGGCGAAGTGACCATCAACTCGTCCATCCTTGACGACAAGGTGCTTTACAAGAGTGCGGACGAGCTCCCCACTTATCATCTGGCCAACATTGTTGATGACCACCTGATGGAGGTGACGCACGTCATCCGCGGCGAAGAATGGCTTCCATCCGCTCCACTCCATGTGCTCCTCTACGAAGCATTCGGATGGACAGACACCATGCCACGCTTTGCCCATCTGCCTTTGCTGCTGAAGCCCATTGGCAACGGCAAGTTGTCTAAGCGCGACGGCGACAAGCTCGGCTTCCCTGTGTTCCCGCTTGAATGGCATGACCCTAAGAGCGGAGAAATCTCTTCTGGATACCGCGAAAAGGGCTATCTGCCTGAAGCTGTGGTGAACTTCCTTGCCCTGCTGGGATGGAACCCTGGCAACGACCAGGAACTGATGACTCTGGAAGAGATGGTGAAGCTATTCGACCTCTCCAAATGCTCTAAGAACGGCGCCAAGTTCGACTATGTAAAAGCAGCATGGTTCAACCATCAATACCTCATCCAGCGCCCCGATGCCGACTGGTGTCCAGCCTTTGACAAGGTGCTGAAGGAAAACGGCATTGAAGCAACAGCGGAACAAGAAGCAGAAGTCGTTCGCATGATGAAACTGAAAGTCATCGAATACGTTGATGGACAAGGCAACAAGAAGAAACGCAACATCTCTTTCCCAAGCGACCTGTGGCCACTCACAAAATTCTTCTTCGTGGCTCCTACAGAGTTCGACAGAGAGGGCGACAAGTTTATCCGCAAGAACTGGAACGAGCACACAGCAGAAGAGATGAAGCAGATGCTTGCCGTGCTGGAGGGCATCAGCGACTGGAGCGTAGAAGGACAGAAAGCGGTGATTGACCCTTGGACAGAACAGACAGGCATCAAACCATGGAACGCATGGCGAGTGGCGCTGGTTGGCGCTGGTCAAGGTCCCGACATGTACGAACTCTCAGCATTCCTCGGCAAGGAGGAGGTCATCAAGCGAATGACTTTCGCCATCGAAACACTTGGATAAATAAGATTTCTCAGCCACATGATTTATACAATCGGCATCTATTTCTACGCATTTGCAGCCATCATAGCCTCTTTTTTCAGCAAGAAAATACGGAAGAGGGTCTATGGCATCGGACAGACCTTCATGCTGCTGCATCGCCACATCAAATCCACCGACAGGGTTGTGTGGTTCCATGCGGCATCGCTCGGAGAGTTCGAGCAAGGACGCCCCCTCATGGAGCGCCTGCACGAAGAATGCCCAGAATACAAAGTGCTGCTCACCTTCTTCTCGCCATCAGGCTATGAAGTGCGCAAGGACTACGAAGGGGCTGATTTGGTCTGCTACATTCCATTCGACACGCCTGGCAATGTACTGTCGTTCTTGCGGCTGGCGCATCCGGAAATTGCCATATTCATCAAATATGAGTTCTGGACAAACTTCCTGAAAGCACTGCACAAGCGAGGCACCAAAGTATATAGCGTGAGCAGCATCTTCCGCGCTGATCAGCATTTCTTCAAATGGTATGGCTCGCTGACTCCGCTGCGCCAATTCGACCATCTCTTTGTACAGAACCAGTTCTCAAAAGACATATTGGCAGAACATGGCATTACTGAAACGACTGTAGTAGGCGACACCAGACTTGACCGTGTCATCGACATCAGAAACGCTGCCGCACCGCTGCCGCTGGTGGAGCAATTTGTGGGCGATGCCCCTTGCTTCATCGCTGGTTCATCATGGGGACCCGATGAAGAAATCTACATCCCTTACTTTGCCAAGCACAAAGATTGGAAACTGATTATCGCGCCTCATGTCATCAGCGAAACACACCTGAAGGACATAGAAAAGCTGCTACAAGAAAACGGATTCGACACTTTGAGATACACCGAAGTGGAATCTGACCCCGAGATGCTCTCTGCCCCAAAAGAGAGCAGCGAGGGACAGCGAGGAGAAGCACTCATCATCAACTGTTTCGGAAAACTTTCATCCATCTACCGATACGGTAAGGTAGCACTTGTTGGAGGCGGATTTGGTGTTGGCATACACAACGTGCCTGAGGCTGCGGTATATGGCATTCCCGTGCTTTTCGGTCCCAACAACCGAAAGTTCCGCGAAGCGCAAGCACTCAAGGCATGCGGCGGTTCATTCGAGTACACCGACGATAGCACTTTCGCTGGTATCATGAACAGGTTCATCAACGACCCTGAAGCACTGCAGCAAGCAGGAGCAGCAGCAGGAAACTACATTAACAGCAATGCTGGAGCTGCCGACAAATGCTTCAAGGCAATCTTCAAATAAGAGGACTTTCACTCTGAGATAATCCAATCTGCCAAAGAGAAAGAAAAGAGGCACAGGGCATTTTCACCTTGTGCCTCTTTTCTTTTTGAGGAGGGCTTGGCAAGTGGCTGCAAACGCACACCGCGCAGACAAGGTTTCAGACACCGTGCGCATAATAACACGAACACCCTGTGCCTATTATTTCCGACACGGGCGGCATGTCTGAGTATCAACGATTTGGAATTTTGGAGGGGAAAGGGCACAAAAAGCGTACCCGAGGGGTGCGCCATGCCGTACTCGAGGGGTACGATGCAGCGCACCCTTCGGGTACGACACGTTATCGAAAAACATCTGTTCGATATAAAGAGTCGCTTTGCGAGGCACTGCAAAAAAACAATATCTTTGTTATACAGAACTCGCGTTAACTCAGTTTCCTTTTCATTTGGAAATATGCCTCTCGAATAATAACAACAGGAGATGTCAGCAACAGAATCCATCCCCATGTTTGCCACGACAACGGTTCCGTACGGAACACTTCCCCACCCAACTGCACGGCAACGACCGTCACAACTAGTATGAAAAGCATGATGCCCGTAAACTTGGCATTTCTGCCCAGCCCGTCGAAAAGAGACTTGTTCTTGTCTATCACACGGGCATTGAACATATTCCACCAGTTAAGAATCATATAAGCGGCAAAGAAAATAGTCAAGTTCATTGATGAGAAGAAAGAAGTCAAGCAGTCCACCCCAAGACTTTCAACCACATCCAAATGATTCATGCCCCACAGGACTGCCGTACAAAGCAACCATACAAACATTCCAAAACCAAAGATGGCTTTCAGCAATGAACGATTGATGATGAACTCTTCCCTGTTGCGCGGCTTGTCAAGAAGCACTTTTTCATCAGCTGGTTCAGACGCCAAGGCTATGGCAGCCAACGTATCCATTACCAGGTTAATCCACAGGAACTGAGTCACAGTGAACGGCATCTCCACACCAGCAAGAGGACCAAACACTGCCACCAGACAGGCTGAGACGTTGATGGAAAGCTGGAGGAAGAGGAAATTCTTGATGTTCTTGAACAGCGAACGCCCCCACTTTAGGCCCGTAACGATGGAAGGGAACGCATCATTCAGCAAAACAATGTCTGAAGCCTCTTTCGCCACAGAAGTGCCAGAACCCATGGCAATACCCACATCAGCGTAATTCAAAGATGGGGAGTCATTCACACCATCGCCCGTCATGGCACAGACATAGCGACGCGCCTGAGCCCATTTCAGAATGGTCAGCTTATTCTCGGGGGTGCAACGAGCAATGACATTGGGGAATTCGCGACTGGCTCGTCCATTGTCCACAGAGGTCATAAAGTCTTTAGCCTCAATAGCCCAAATGTCCTTAAAGCCTGCCTGACGAGCTATTTCCGTTCCTGTTTTCAGATTATCACCCGTCATCATCACAACATCTATCCCCGCCTGATAGCATTTCTCTACCGCAACAGGAACATCAGAACGAACGGGGTCTTCAATATACCATGTTCCTATATATCTTCCACCTTCCACAACGGCATTCTCTTCAAGCATCCGCTTTATTTCATCATAATTGCCACATCCGAGAATGGCAGCAGAGATGGCTCTACGACCACGAGCCTGCTGAACAGAAACACCTTCCAAATAGCCTGCATGTCCAATAATACGGGAAATCACCTCCGGAGCGCCCTTGATTACCACAAGCTCCTCTCCACTCTCCTTCTCGCGCAGATAACTGACCATATACTTATAAGCACTGGAGAAAGGTATGCAGTCTAAGAGCTGATAGCGAGCACGAAGCGCCTCTGTACGCTCCTGCCCCAATTGCTTAAGAATGGCACACTCGGTAGGATTGCCCAAAACACGATTGCCGCTCGACCAGTTGGCAGTCGAGTTCAACGCTCCAACCACCTCCAGCATAGCTGTGTCTGTTTCCTGTACATCCGTATCAACCACTGTCATCACATTCTGCGTTAACGTGCCCGTCTTATCGGTAAAGATAACATTCACAGCGCCAATTGTCTCGCAAGCATGCATTTTCTTGATGAGATTATGCTCCTTGGCCATTGTCTTCATAGAAAATGCCAAAGCAAGCGTCACAGAAAGCGGAAGCCCCTCTGGAACCGCTACTATGATAACAACAACAGCCCCCATCAGGAACTGGACTTCCTGCAAAAACATATCCCAAGACCACACGAAAGGCTCGTCGCCAAAAGCAAAATCCCAATGCACAAGATTCAGCACAACAAACATTAAGCCGGCAACAGTAAATGCGGCAACATTGATTTTCTGAGCCAGTTCCTCCAGTTTCTCCTCCAGCGGCGTCTTATTACCTGTCTCCTCCGATGCCTGACGGGTAGTTTTTCCGATCTCTGTCGTATCACCTACCTTCACAACAACACCTTCTCCCATACCTTGCTCTATCGTAGTGCCACGCAACAGCAGATTAGGTGCGAACCCCGAACCTTCATACGGAACATCTAAAGGATATTTGGAAACAGCCACTGACTCACCTGTCATGCATGCCTCTGCCACTTTCATTTCCGTCGCCTGGAACAATTCCATGTCCGCAGGAATCTCATCACCCGCCGAAAGCAGCACCACATCGCCCACCACAAGCTGGTCTTTGGGAACTTCTACTGCAACACCATTACGGCGCACTTTGACAGGCTCGAAATCTCTGTCCGTCTTCATGGCATCAAACTTCTTCTTGGCATCATATTCCTGCCAAAAACCGACACCTGTCGCTATCAGAACAGCACAAATGATTCCTATCGATTCCGTAAAATCTCCATTGATAAAGCCAAAGACAAGCGAGATGCCTGTAGCCACCAAAAGAATAACAATGATAGGGTCTTTGAACTTCTCCAAATACAACTTCCACCATGGAGTTTCCTTAGGAGGAGTTATCAAGTTACGTCCATACTTGTCACGGTTTTCCTGAACTTTCAAGTCGTCCAAGCCTTGAAAATCAAAATCTCTCATCATAAAAATGCTTAACTTATATAACCACCTTTCGTTGGGGAGTACAAAATTAATTGAAAAAAAGCGATTTCAAGCTGTAACGCATGTTAATAAATATTATTTTCATCTTTTCACACCACACAAGTAGCAGACAACAATAATAAAGGCTGTCTTCACTTGACAGCCTTTATTACTTTCTTCACCAATGCCTTTGATGGTTTCACGGGCGTTTCATCTTGCAACAGATACCAGCGCACGGTCCAATCAAGAGATTCGCCTGGTTTCAGTTCTGTATAAGCGCCCTGACTCTCCAACTCGATGTAAGTCTTTCCCCGATTCACATAAATCTGCACTTCTGCTTCATCTGGTGCGGGCTCTGAAGGCTTCAAATCTTGGAATTTCTTTATCAGCAACAAATTCTCGTTCTTGTAAGCCAGCCATCCTTTTCCATCCGCATTGATTTTACGGTTCTCTGAAGCCTCATCCGACAAATACCATGCTGCACCAGATTCAGAAGAGAACGCCATGAGACCAGCAGGAGTTATTCCCTCGACAGACGCATCAAAGAAGATAAGACCTCCTTCATTCGCCACACGGGTAATCTCCCATGGAGCCACTTTGCGAACCTCGTCTCCTTCATTCACGATTGAATAAGTAATGACAAAAGCGCCATCCGATTCATCTATTGCAAACTGCTTGCGAATTCTGTAATTTAACCGCGCTGACACCTGGCTAGTCATCACCAGAGAAGCCTCTTTCTCCTCCACGGCATACGGCATCTTATCATATTCGGGCACAGGAGGCCAATTCCATTCCTTTTGCGGACTAGTCCAGAAGGTACTGCCAAACGTCTCGCGCATAGGCGACTGAGAAATAATCTCTTGTCCGCCATATTTGAAAGATAAAATCTTGGCTCCCTTCTCGGCATCAATAACCATTGAAACTTCACCTAAAGTCATCTCATACTTTGATGAGCCCAAATTCTTCACACCCATTTTCTGGGCAAAAGCTCCATTGCTGCTTAAAACAGCCCACAGAAGAACGATAGCAATTTTTCTCATTATAATAATATATTTGAATAGTTCTATTTGCAAAAGTACGCTAAAATCAGAGAATAAAAGCATCCATGCACGGCTTTTTCACTAACGACACAAAAAACGAAAGAATTTGTATCGCCAGCAACAGCTAGTCTGGCATTTCTATATCTCATTCGGGCACTTCAAGCAGCATTCTTGCTGCTCGGCAGCCTTAAGATTGCTGCTGAACTTATCTAATTCCACAACGATTTCATCAATCTCATCAGTCAGTGTCAGCAGCAGATTTTTATACTTGCCCTTCTCCTCCAAATGTTCCAAAAGCTGATAGACTGGCAATTCTTCTGTCCAGAAACGTTTTCCAAGGAACACCATCGGGCTACAGAACCCGAAGGAAAGATAGTGATTCTGCACTGCATCCTGAAAAATCTCCTGCATCGTGCCCGCACTACCCGGAGTATAAATGATGCCGCCAAAAGCCAACGTCAAGATGCTGTCCTCACGAATGCTATTTTCAAAGAACTTTGCAATATGGGTTGCAAAAGGCGTAGCTGGTTCATGGCCATAAAGCCAAGTGGGAACGCCGAGACTGACAAAATCCTGCTGAGGATAGTCTTGTATCACACGAAACGCCGTTGACAGCCATTCATCATCCTTGAACGACGGAGCCGCCACCAGCACTCCAAGCGCATCATCCACCTCCTTTTCTGTTCGCCCAGCCATCCATGCCCCCAAATGCGTTGCTTCCATTGCACCAGGACCTCCACCACTAATCATGTAATAGCCCTTTTCCGTAAGCAGCTTGCTGAGAAAGACTATCTTACGAAACATCTCATCCGTCCTCAGCAAAGCGTGCCCTCCCATAATGCCAACACAACGATGGCTGTCATACTGCGCCATGAATTCCTGAATACCAACATGAATACGATAATCGTGCAGCGTTCTTGCTAACTGCTCTTTCATATTCATAGTCTGCTTGCCTTCAGATAGAAAATGCCTATACACTTCTTGGTCATAGCAACCAGCATAACTCGCGGGAACATCCGGGTCATACCCCTGATAAAGCCGAGCCGCCGTATACAACTCTGCCACACTCACATCAAAAGGAACAGCCTTCAAATGCTTTACAATATCCTCTATCTCCTGCAAATTACGGTTCGTAATCACATCCTATATATTTAACAGTGAAACAATCATTAAAAAGACGATATCCAATCTTCATCATTCGCCTTCCACCCTGCAAGGCCTAAAGCACATTTCCCGTTCGGCCTTTTCCTGAGAAAAAGCATAATAAGTACAAGTCGCCTCTGTACAGATGATTCCCATCGAATCAGTCAGCGTAGCATCAATCACAACAACATTCCGCATCTGCTCACGGATATGGGCACGAACCGTCAATTCCGAATCACAAGTAGAAACAGGATGCTTATAGCGCGTCTCCATCTTAGAAGTAACACCTGCCGTTTGCAACTTCCGTGTCACCACCCATCCGCACACCTCATCAAGCAACAATGCTTGAATCCCACCATGAAGCGTATTCACCCACCCTTGATAATTCTCAGAGGGCTTCCACCTGCAAACAATATCCTCCCCCTCCTCATAGAAGCAAAGATGGAGACCAAAAGGGTTGTCTGGCGAACAACCAAAACAGTTATACCCTTTCATTCCTGCCCATGGATTGATGATTTTCTTAATATCCATATATGCTTATTCCTATTTATGCACAAAAATATATCTTTTCTCAAAAATAACCAAAAAACATCCTTATATTTTTCATATCCTTACGTCGAACTCACGTTATTTATAGGTGCACACACATGGAAATGACAAACGACACAAATGACAACTATATCAAACAGCATCACACTACTAGCAATCCCGACATCCAATCCCACCCTCATTTATACTTGTCGAAAACCAACTTCCAACATTCTCCAAACCCTATCACCACTATTCTCGTACCCATCAATAAAAAATGGCGTGAACCACACGGTACACGCCATCCTTATTTAACGTGAGTTCGACGAATTTTAATTGTTTGCAAATTGGTTGATTAGCGAAATTGTTGTAACTTTATAGTGCTCAATTACAAAGAAACACAGACAATAATCGCTATGCTCACCGCAGACAAAGTTACAGAATTATTTTGTATGGCAGATGATTTAGCTTCGCTGATTTCCAATTCTGCAAGTTTTTTGATAAAATGACTGAAAAATATACGCTGAAAAGCGAAAACAAACATCCCTGCCATCGTGATTCCACTATGTCAAAGGCTGAAATAATGATTATCATGTATTGTCTCATGGGAAAATGTGGCGGCGGTTCTTGCGGCTTGCATGGGGTTGAGGACTCAGAGGGGATGAGTGTGAGTGTTTTGAGATGGCTGGTCATGGCTGGAAATTGAGGGGCTGAGGGGTTGGGGCTGAATGGTAATGCAAAGTTAGGGTGATATTTGTGCTGTGGCAAATCCAGTGCATCAAATCGTGTTTTGATGCATTATAATGCAGGTCTCACCCTCCTTTGCGTGTCTCTTTCTTCTCCTATGCGTACAATCAAGGATGAACATGCTGGTGAAGAAGGAAGGAAGTTGACGATAGAGGTGAAAGCTGACATTTAAGAACAAACAAATGCGAGTTCGATATAACAAAAATATGTTTTTTGTAGTGCCTCGCAAGGCTGAATCGTTATATCGAACAGACGTTTTCTCAAGAGCCTCGCGAGGCTCTTGGAGGAGGAAAATAAATGATGGGGGTGGT
>JAUMXY010000061.1 GCA_030528885.1 Bacteroidales bacterium
ACTCATAAATCTACCCTTAATCGTGTATTGGATGATAGTTGCGGATTTTAGGTTTTTGTTCAACGGAAAGGTATTTACTCCAAATTTATTTGCAATTTACTTTTTCCCCCCAGAGCCGCGCAAAACCCTCTTTTTGTACCTCAAAACAGGTAAGAGTCTCACCGATGGAGAGGTGAGACTCTTACCGATGGAGCGGTGAGACTCTCACCACTTTTGAGGCACAAAGTGCACCATTTTACAAGAGACCTTACTGCGATGTTTGAGACAAGAGAAAAGGTGAATCCGGCACCTGCCCATGACGCGTTTACCCCAAAAGAGGGCAGGCTCGAAAAGAACTCTTGTGACGCAAGAAGAACGACACACCGTCATCAGAACGCCTACTATTACGAAAACACAGCCACAATTCCCACTTTTTTGCTTTTTTAACACACAAAGAACGACAAAAACATTTTTTTTCACCTCTTATGATGATTTATTAAAAACTTTTTCATAAATTTGCCCCACTACAGTTGTTAGTTGACAAACTATACCTAAAACTTTTATATTTATAATTAACTTATTTTATTCACTTAAATTCACTACCTATGAAGAAGAATCTACTTAGAATGGTAGCCCTCATGACTTCTATGGTGATTTGTCTTGGCGCAAGTGCTATTGACAACGTCATCAAGAAAACAGAAATGAAGGGAGAAGTGACTTCTGTTGAAGCACTTAAAGAAGCTACATTCATGCTTCAGAATGAAGAAGCAAAAGTAATGTACACTCCATCGGGATGGGACATCAAAGTCGCTACACTGATTGATGCAGTCAGCAAAAACGACAATGGAGGTTTCTACAAACTGGAGAGCGTCACAATTGATGGCGTTGACCACTTCCTCATCCCCGTTTACAACATTGACAAGAGCCGCCGTACATTCTGGGCAGGCAATCAGTATGTAAACGCACAGCCAACAGGCGGAAATGTCATTTTCGGCTTGGATGGCGTTAACGCACAGCACGGACAAGACGGTCCAAACCTCGCAGTATGGGACATCACATACGAAGAGGGCAAGGGATTTGCATTCCACAACGTTGGCCGCGACATCTACCTTGGCAGTGATGATGCAGCAGCTCGTCCATCAGAAGAAATCAAGTATTGGAAAGCCTATACAGAATACATTGCCGGCTACGACCAAACAGAAGTTGAGACAGCATACGCTCTTGCTATTGAAGCCATAAAGACTTCAGACGCAAAGGCGGCTCTGGAGGCTGCTAACACAGCATTCACAACAGACGCAAACCTTGATGCTTACGGAGACGCAGTAAATGCAGCCATCAATGTCATCAATGCTTGCGAAGCAGTAAATGCTGCATACAAAAACCTCGACGCTACAGGTGCTGCTGTTGCCGCAGAGGTTCTCGCCAAATACAATGCAGGCGACTACAAAGACATTGCAGAACTTCGCGCTGCATATATCCTTGCAGCAAAGGCTCAGACAGCAGCAGGTGCTATCATGACAGGTGCTCTCGTCAACCCAAGTTTTGAACTGGGCACACTTGATGGCTGGACTTCTACTGACGGTGGCGCAATAGCAAACAACTACAACTTCGGCGCAAGAACTGGCGAGAAATTTGTTGAAAGATGGACAAACAGCTCTAATGGCGGCAAACTCTCTGATGGTTCATTGATGCAGACTGTTGCAGGTCTTCCAAATGGTTATTACACACTTACTGCCGAAATGCAGAACCTTGAGCAAGGCAATAATAGTGCTAATGGTAAAGGTTATTATCTCGTAGCTAATGGCGACAGCACTGAAGTTGCAGTTGCAGGTGAGACTGTTAAGGTAACAACAAATGTTACAGACGGCACACTTGCTATCGGTGCTGTTATGAAAGGTTGTACAGGCAACTGGGTATGTGTGGACAACTTCCAGCTTACTTACGAAGGAACTATTTTGAAGGATGCTTGGTATAAAGAAGGTGCATTCGCTATCGTAGGTCATGACTTCGTTGAAGGCGTGAAGAAAGAATTCGTTGAACCACGTTGGGTTGCAGATGCCGAAGGCAATGCTTACCTCGAGGTAACTTCTTGTGACAACCCTGCACAAGAATGGGACAGCCAGATCTTCATCACACTGAACGACGAACTTAAGGTTGGTGACAAGGTTAACTTCTCTATGCTCGTTCGCGGTACTGCCGAAGGCGTTATGTCAACACAGACTCACTCTGCTCCAGGCAGCTATGTTGGCGGTCTCTGGTCAGACATCAATGTAACTACAGAGTGGACTAAGTACGAGAATGTTTACACAGTTTCTAATGCAACTGCTAAGACACTCGTGTTCAACCTTGCTAAGGCTGCTACAGCTAACAACTTCCAATTCGACGACATCGCTATCTCTATCGAGAAGGCTCCAGAATTCGAATGGGTTGACATCATCAAGAATGGCGACATGGAAGGTACAGACACCAGCTGTTTCTACAAGACTGAAGCAACTGTAGGTCCATCTATCGCTGCTATCACTGCTGGCGCAGGTAAGGATGGTTCTGCTGGTATCGAGGTACAGTCTGCTGACTCCCCAACTAATCCTTGGGATACTCAGTTCTTCATCCGTCTGCCATACATCCTCCCAACAGGAACACACTTCCTCGTAGAGTTCGACATCAAGGCTGACAAGGCTGCTAACTCAACAACTCAGGGTCACACAGAACCTGGTAGCTACAAGGGTGGCGGCATGGGTAACCCACAATTCACTACTGAATGGGCAACATATTCATACGAAGGCACTATTTCTGCTGACGGCACATATTCAATCGCTATCAACCTCGCAGAAAGCGCAGCTGCAACTAAGTACAGCTTTGACAACATCAAGTTCTTCGTTCAGGACAATGTTCTCCCAGAACTCACAGCTTCTCCAGACCTCTCTAAGAAGGAATTCTCTCTCGACGTTGAGCGCTACCCAGGTCTTGGCTACGGTGCTCAGCAAGCAGAGGCTGACATTGCTGCAATTAAGTCATTCCTCGGTGTTGAGGCACTCACTGCAGAAATGTTGAGCATCGTGAACCCAGACGGAACAACTATTAGCGACTACGCTCCATACGACGGATGGTTCGCTGCTGATGGCGCTGCTAAGGCATGGGGTGATCTTAATCCTGCAGAAGGAGATAAAGAAAAGGGTATTTGCGTGAAGTTCTTCCAGGCTCTCGAAACTGGCTCATTCGACATTTGCGACATGAACGGTGCTGACGTTGTAGGCACAACTTACACAGTTAAGTACGCTCTCACTGCTAACGGCAAGACTGCTATCTACACTATCAACGTGAAGTTTGTAGAGAAGCCTGTGCTTGATATCACTTACGCAGATCTCACTAACAAGAAGGATGTTGCTGTTGAACTCACTTCTGAGCTTGGCAAGTTCTATGAAGGCCTCACTGCTGACGTAGACGTTGCAAGCATCCTCACAGAGCTCGGTGCAGAGTCACTGAACGACGTAACAATCTACGCAGTGCAGTCAGACGGCACCCTCGATGACAACTACAAGCTCGGAACAACTGACGGCTGGCGTAACGCTGCTGGTGACTGGCAGGCTTACGGTGAGGCTCTCTTCTATGTAAAGGCTGACTTCACCAAGGAATCTGCTCAGATTTACGAAGTCGGAGGTATGCAGGACAAGACTGCCGAACCTGCTACATACACAGCTACATATGCATTCGTGAACGCTGCAAATGAGGCAGTGACCCTTAAGGTTACTCTCACTTATCCTGCAGCAGAAGAGCCAGAAATTGGCACAGTTATCCACACTATTGATTTCGCAACTCAGGAATCTTATCCTTACTATGTGATGACAGCTCCAGAAGGCTCTTCATTCGACGTTATCGACGGTGCGCTTGTTATCGAGAACACAGTTGAGCAGGCTAACTTCTGGGATCTCCAGCCATTCGTTTGCGACTGGTTCAGCCTCAAGGCAGGCTACGACTACATCGTACGCATCACAATGAAGGCTGATACAGACGGTTCTGCCACTATCGGCATGGGAACTTGGAGCGCTTCTATGAGCAAGCAGCTCGAATTCACAGCTGGCACAGAATATCAGAAGTACAATGTAGAATTCCCTGCATCAACAGTTGAAAGCGCAAACAATGACGTTCACGTGCTCTTCCAGGCTGGCAAGTACGTTGGTAAGGTTGAAATTGCTAAGGTTGAAATCATTGAGATTGTTCCTGTTGCCATCGAAAGTGTAGAGACTGCTGCTCCTGCTGCTCAGAAGAACGGCAAGTACATGGAGAACGGCAAGCTCGTTATCATCAAGAACGGCAAGAAGTTCAACGCTGCAGGTCAGGCTATCAAGTAATTGAAGAACTGATAAACATACATACTTAAGAATCCTTCGGGCGCTCGCCCGAAGGATTTTTTTATTGAAAGCACCAAAAAGTTCTTGTATTCAAGATGCATTACAAGCACTCAACCTTATCGTTTTTGCACTCAAACCTTGTTTTTGAGCATTAAAAACGGGGCTTTCATTGTGGAACAGGAAAAAATATCGTATATTTGCAACCCTAATACTCTGTTTTGACTTAAAACCAACCAGTATTGGAACATACACATTAACAATCTATAAGAATTATGAGTTTGAAAATTATTGTACTCGCAAAGCAGGTGCCAGACACACGAAACGTTGGTCCTGACGCGATGACTCCAGAGGGTACAGTGAACCGTGCAGCACTTCCTGCAGTGTTCAACCCCGAGGACTTGAATGCGCTTGAACAGGCTCTCCGCCTGAAAGACGCTAACCCTGGTTCTACTATCACCATGCTTACCATGGGGCTCCCCAAGGCTGCCGAGGTGCTGAAAGAAGGCATCTTCCGCGGAGCTGACGAGGGCGTGCTTATCTCTGACCGCCCTCTTGGTGGCGCTGACACGCTGGCGACTTCTTACACGCTGGCACAGGCAATCAAGAAGATTGGCGACTACGACATCATCATCTGCGGCCGTCAGGCTATCGACGGTGACACAGCGCAGGTAGGTCCACAGGTGGCAGAGAAGCTGGGACTCACTCAGATTACTTACACTGAGGAGATTATCTCACTTGACAAGGATGCCAAGAAGATTGTAGCTAAGCGTCACATCGACGGTGGCGTGGAAACTGTTGAGGGTCCACTCCCTATCGTTGTCACAGTGAACGGCTCTGCCGCTCCTTGCCGTGTTCGCAACGTGAAGCGCGTATGGGCTAACAAGAACCGCGAATTCCCTGTTTGGGGCGCAGCAGACATCGACGCTGACCCAGCACAGATTGGCAAGGCTGGTTCTCCAACTAACGTGAAGGCCGTGAAGAACATTGTCTTTAAGGCTAAGGAAAACAAGACTCTTACTTCTTCTGACGAGGACATTAACAGTCTGATTGTTGAACTTATGGAATCAAACACTATCGGATAATGAATAACGTATTTGTATATTGTGAACTTGAAGGCAACAAGGTTGCTGATGTAAGTTTGGAGCTCTGCACCAAAGGTCGCAAGCTCGCTAACCAACTTGGTGTACAGCTTGAGGCTGTCCTTGTAGGCTCTGGTCTTGACGGTGTTGAGAAACAGGTGATTCCGTTTGGTGTTGACAAGGTACACATTTTTGATGCTGAAGGTCTTTTCCCTTACACTTCACTTCCACATACTTCGGCTGTCGTAAACCTCTTCAAGGAGGAGCAGCCACAGATTTGCCTTCTCGGCGCAACTGTCATCGGTCGTGACTTGGGTCCACGCGTATCTTCTGCGCTCCACTCTGGCCTGACTGCTGACTGTACGCAGCTGGAGATTGGCTCTTTCGACATGAAGGTGAAGGATGCTGAGGGTAATTTCGTAGACAAGCACTACGAAGACCAGCTCTATCAGATTCGCCCCGCATTCGGAGGTTCTATCATCGCGACTATCGTGAACCCTGAGCATCGTCCTCAGATGGCTACTGTCCGCGATGGTGTGATGAAGAAGGAGATTCTCGACGAGAACTACAAGGGCGAGGTCATCAAGCATGATGTTGCCAAGTATGTTCCCGAAACAGACTATGTGGTGAAGGTGCTCGACCGTCACGTTGAAGCTGCGAAGCACAATCTGAAGGGTGCGCCAATCGTGATTGCCGGTGGCTATGGCGTAGGCGGTCCTGAAGGATTCAAGCTGCTCTTTGACTTGGCGAAGGAACTTCACGCAGAGGTGGGCGCAAGCCGTGCCGCTGTCGATGCCGGCTGGATTGACCATGACCGTCAGATTGGCCAGACTGGTACAACTGTACGTCCTAAGGTGTACATTGCCTGCGGTATCTCTGGTGCCATCCAGCACGTTGCGGGCATGAAGGACTCTGGCATCATCATCTCTATCAACAACGACCCACAGGCTCCGATCAACCAGATTGCCGACTACATCATCAACGGTACCATCGAAGAGGTTGTTCCAAAGCTGATTAAGTATTATAAGAAGAATAGTAAGTAAATTGGAGTTAAAAGAAGATAAAGGAAGGTAGAAGAAGATAAAGGACAATAGTTATGACGCGGAAATTTGAGGATATAGTAGCATGGCAAAAAGCTCATCAGTTTGCAGTGATGACCTATCACGCGACAAGGGCTTTCCCAGACTTCGAGAAGTTTGGACTGTGTTCTCAGTTTCAACGTGCCGCAGTGTCTATTGCAGCTAACATTGCTGAAGGATACAAAAAATTGAGCAAGGCCGATAAACTACGTTTCTTCAATGTCTCTCAAGGTAGTCTCGAGGAGTGCAGATATTATTGTATCCTCTCAAGAGACCTTGGCTATATTGACGAAACAACCTATCAGCAACTCGTTCAGGCCATTTTTGATACCAGTTACATGCTGAATGCCTATATCAAAGGCGTCGTCAATGATAATGGCATCGAAGACTAATGTCCTCTATCTCCTTTTACCTTCTTTTATCTCCATCTATCTCCTTGAAAAAGAAAAAATCATGGCAAATTCCTATACAGACGTTCCGGAAATTAAATTCCACATGGAACACCCGCTCATGAAGCGCATCGTAGAGCTGAAAGAGCGTAATTACGCTGACTACGGTCAGTACGACTATGCACCCAAGGACTACGAGGATGCACAGGAGAACTATGACAGCCTGCTCGAAATCACAGGCGACATCAATGCCAACATCATCGGTCCTAACTCCGAGGATGTGGATGCTGAAGGTCCTCACTGCGAAAACGGCCGTGTGCGCTATGCCAGCAAGACTTATGAGAACCTCGATGCTACTATCAAGGCTGGTCTCTGCGGCATGACGATGCCACGCCGTTACGGCGGTCTGAACCTGCCTAACGTGGTGTACACAGCGGCAAATGAGATTATCGCTGAAGGTGATGCCGGTTTTGAAAACATCTGGTCACTTCAGGACTGTATCGAGACGCTCTATGAGTTCGGCGACGAGGATCAGCGCAAGCGCTACATCCCACGTGTTTGTGCTGGCGAGACCATGTCTATGGACCTCACTGAGCCTGACGCTGGTTCTGACCTCCAGTCAGTGATGCTCAAGGCTACTTTCGACGAGAAGGAGAACTGCTGGCGCCTGAACGGCGTGAAGCGTTTCATCACGAATGGTGACGCTGACATCCACCTTGTGCTTGCACGTTCAGTAGAAGGCACTCGCGATGGTCGCGGTCTCTCTATGTTCATCTATGACAAGCGCAATGGCGGTGTTGACGTGCGTCGCATCGAGAACAAGCTGGGTATTCACGGAAGTCCTACTTGCGAACTTGTTTACAAGAACGCCAAGGCTGAGCTGTGCGGTTCAGAGAAGCTGGGTCTGATCAAGTATGTGATGGGACTGATGAACGGCGCTCGTCTGGGTATCGCTTCTCAGTCTGTAGGTGCAGAGCAGGCAGCTTACGAAGAGGCTATCAACTATGCTCGCGACCGCAAGCAGTTCGGCAAGGAAATCATCAACTTCCCTGCTGTCTACGATATGATTGCACGCATCAAGGCTAAGCTTGACGCTGGACGTTCACTGCTCTACATGACTGCACGCTATGTGGACATCTACAAGGCACTTGACGACATCTCTAAGGAGCGCAAGCTCACTCCAGAGGAGCGCGACGAGTTCAAGAAATACAGCAAGCTGGCTGACGCATTCACGCCGTTGGCTAAGGGTATGAACTCAGAATTCGCCAACGAGTCTGCCTACGATTCTATCCAAGTGCACGGAGGTTCCGGTTTCATGCTGGAGTACAAGTGCCAGCGTGTGTATCGCGACGCGCGCATCATGTCTATCTACGAGGGTACAACTCAGCTCCAGACTGTTGCAGCAATCCGCTACATCACTTCAGGGTTCTATGCAAATGTCATCAAGGACTATGAGGCTGAGCCTGTAGCAGCTGAATACGAGTCTTACGCTGTGCGCATCAAGGACATGGCCGACAAGCTCGCCTACTGCACCAACAAGGCTAAGGAGGCTAACAACCAGGATTTCCTCGACCTCTGCTCACGCAAGCTCTACGAAATGACTGCTTACACCATCATGTGCCACTTGCTCTTGCAAGACACTCAGCGCGCTCCCGAGCTGTTTGGCAAGTCACTTGTCGTATTCATGAACTATGCTGAGAGCGAAGTGGCTAAGCACTTCAACTACGTTCTCAAGCTTGACGTGGACCAACTGGCAAGCTACGTACAGGAGTAATCTCTTATACATATATTAAAAGAGGGTCGTCAGCAATTCTGCTGACGACCCTCTTTCTGTTTATATCCCCATCTCTGGCTTGGACACACGAGGAAAGGCTCTGATTGGTCACAAAGAGACGCAGATGGTGAAATGATACAGGACAGACCCTTACACTTCTCCTCGAGTACCTCCGAAGAGGTACTCGAATACCTCAATAGGGGGTACTCCAGTACCTCTTCGGAGGTACTGGGAGTAATGCCTGTCAAACGGCATAGCTACGCAAGGCTCACATCCGTGAGTCTCCGATGAGGGACTAGACAAATGCATTTGTATTTGTCCAACTCACATAAAACAAAAAACGCAGGTCAGCATTTGCCAACCTGCGTTTCTTTATGTAGATTTTTCTTTCCTCGCGATTAGAATTCGCTGTCAAATGAAGAGAATGCCATATCAGCATCAAACGGACGACGCTCAACAGCTTGGAAGTCTTCCTTAGCGCCAACAACGATTTTCTCGAAGTCGCGAAGACCTGTACCAGCAGGAATGAGATGTCCTGAGATGACATTCTCCTTCATGCCTTCCAGCGGATCGCTCTTGCCACAGATTGCGGCCTCATTGAGCACCTTGGTTGTCTCCTGGAACGAAGCAGAAGACATGAATGACTTGCTGCCAAGACCTGCACGAGTGATACCCTGGAGAATCTGAGTTGACGTAGCAGGGATGGCATCACGAGTCTGCACGAGCTTCAGGTCACGACGCTTGAGCATAGAATTCTCGTCACGAAGCTTGCGCGCTGTTATAATCATACCAGGCTCGAGTGTCTCAGAGTCACCTGCATCGATGACAAACTTCTTGCCCCAGATACGGTCATTTTCCTCAAGGAAGTCAAGCTTATCAACGATACCCTCTTCGAGGAATCTTGTGTCGCCAGCATCTTCGATGCGTACCTTGCGCATCATCTGACGAACGATGATTTCGAAATGCTTGTCGTTGATAGACACACCCTGCATGCGGTAAACGTCCTGCACTTGATTGACAATGTATTCCTGCACGGCAGTAGGACCCTTGATTGCAAGGATGTCGGCAGGAGTAATAGCACCGTCTGAAAGTGGTGTACCCGCACGTACATAGTCGTTTTCTTGTACCAGAATCTGCTTTGACAGCGGAACGAGATACTTGCGAACATCGCCAACCTTTGAGGTAAGAATGATTTCGCGATTACCGCGCTTCACTTTACCCATGGTTACTTCACCATCAATCTCAGCCACAACTGCCGGGTTAGATGGGTTGCGCGCCTCGAAGAGCTCGGTTACACGTGGAAGACCACCAGTGATGTCACCTGCCTTAGCTACAGAACGTGGTATCTTGACAAGGATGTCACCAGCCTTAAGCTGCTGCCCATCTTCCACAACGATATGTCCGTTGATTGGGAACGAGTAAGTGCGGAGCAACTCGCCTTCTGGTGCATCGAGGATGTGGCAGTAAGGCACAGCTGTACGGTCTTTAGACTCAATAACGATGAGATCGCGGAGACCTGTCGTATCATCGACATCAACGCGGTAAGTAAGACCTTCCTTGACACCTTCGAACTGTGCTACACCATCGAATTCGGTAACGATTACAGAGTTGAATGGGTCCCATTCAGCAATGATCTGGCCAGCTTCAACGATGTCGCCCGGCATAGCGTAGAGGTTGGCACCGTAAGGCAGTGGCACATTAGAAAGAATGATACCTGTATTTACATCGATGAATCGAAGCTCTGCCAATCGGCCTACAACAACTTGTCCGTCTGGATGCTCGGCTGTAGGACGTGAAACGGTACGCAACTCATCGATTTCAATCTTTGAACGATTCTTAGCCTTAATCTGTGCATTTGCTGCAGCATTACCTGCAACACCACCGGCGTGGAATGTACGGAGAGTCAGCTGTGTACCAGGCTCACCAATGGCTTGTGCTGCGATGACTCCAACAGCCTCGCCTTTCTGCACCATGCGCTGAGTTGCGAGGTTGCGTCCATAACACTTCATGCAGACACCCTTCTTGCTCTCGCAAGTGAGCACTGAGCGGATTTCCACACTTTCGATACCTGAAGCCTCTATCTCGGCAGCAAGACGGTCGGTGATTTCTTCACCGCTTGCAACTATGAGTTCGTTGGTCTGAGGATTAACGATGTCATGCACTGAAACTCGGCCAAGGATACGCTCTGCCAATGATGCCACGATGCGGTCACCATCCTTAAGAGCTGTACAAACAAGGCCACGAAGCGTTCCACAGTCTTCCTCATTGATGATAACGTCATGAGAAACATCGACAAGACGACGTGTCAGATAACCTGCGTCGGCAGTCTTGAGGGCTGTATCGGCAAGACCCTTACGTGCACCGTGAGTAGAGATGAAGTACTCAAGCACAGACATACCTTCCTTAAAGTTTGAAAGGATTGGGTTCTCGATGATATTGTTATCGGAAGCACCTGCTTTCTGAGGCTTGGCCATCAATCCACGCATACCTGCGAGCTGTGAAATCTGATCGGCAGAACCACGGGCACCGGAATCAAGCATCATGAAGACAGCGTTAAAGCCTTGGTCTGCTTCTGTCATCTGCTTCATGAGCGTAGCTTTCAGAGCATCGTTAGCCTTTGTCCAAGTTTCAACGACTTGCTGGTAACGGTCCTTGTCTGTGATAAGACCCATCTGATAGTTCATGGTAATCTGCTCTACAGCATCGTGACCATCTTGAACAATCTGCTCTTTCTCTGCTGGAATGATGATGTCATCAAGCACGAAAGACAGACCTCCCTCGTAAGCCTTGCGATAACCAAGGTTCTTGATACCATCGAGGAACTCGCAAGCACGAGCCATACCTACGCTCTTGATAACGCGTGTAATGACTTTTTTGAGTGCTTTCTTACCTATAACCTCGTTGATGTAGCCTACCTCATCAGGAATAACATCGTTGATGATGATACGTCCTACTGTAGTTTCAACCAGACGCTTAACAGGGCATCCTTCTTCATCGATGTCTTTAACAACACACTTGATCTGGGCATGTACATCAACACGGCCTTCATTGTAAGCCACAATGGCTTCTTCTGGTCCATAGAAGGTGAGTCCTTCGCCTTTCGCACCTGGACGCATCTTAGATGTATAGTAGAGACCAAGCACCATGTCCTGTGAAGGCACAGTGATAGGGTCGCCGCTGGCAGGAGAGAGGATGTTATGAGACTGAAGCATCAGCAACTGCGCCTCAAGGATAGCCTCATTGGAAAGTGGAAGGTGAACAGCCATCTGGTCACCGTCGAAGTCAGCATTGAACGCTGTACATGCGAGCGGATGGAGCTGGATAGCCTTGCCTTCAATCATGCGAGGCTGGAAAGCCTGAATACCAAGACGGTGAAGTGTCGGTGCACGGTTAAGGAGCACGGGATGACCTTTCATAACGTATTCGAGAATGTCCCAAACTACCGGGTCACGACGGTCTACAATCTTCTTTGCTGACTTAACCGTCTTTACAATGCCACGCTCGATGAGCTTACGAATAACGAATGGCTTATAAAGTTCGGCAGCCATGAGCTTTGGAAGACCGCACTCGCCCATATTGAGCTCTGGACCTACAACAATCACAGAACGTGCAGAGTAGTCAACGCGCTTACCGAGGAGGTTCTGACGGAAACGTCCTTGCTTACCTTTGAGGGCATCGGAAAGTGACTTGAGCGGACGATTGCTCTCGCTCTTGACTGCACTGCTCTTGCGGGAGTTGTCAAAGAGAGAGTCAACAGCTTCCTGAAGCATGCGCTTCTCATTGCGGAGGATGACATCTGGAGCCTTTATCTCGATGAGTCGCTTAAGACGGTTGTTACGTATAATGACACGACGGTAGAGGTCGTTCAAATCGGACGTCGCAAAACGTCCTCCATCCAGTGGTACAAGTGGACGAAGGTCTGGTGGCGTCACTGGGATGTTGTGCATAATCATCCATTCCGGACGGCTCTTGCCCTTGCTGGCACGGAAAGACTCGACAACCTGAAGACGCTTGAGAGCTTCAGTCTTTCGCTGAACGGAACCGTCCTTCTCGGCAGCGGCACGAAGTTCGTTGGCAAGATGGTCGAGGTTGATGCGCTTGAGCATAAACTCAATTGCTTCAGCACCCATCATTGCAATGAACTTGTTTGGATCATCGTCAGACAGAAGTTCGTTGTTGGAATCAAGGTTATCTATCACATCGTAATATTCTTCTTCTGAGAGCAACTCGCCATTTACGATGCCCTTTTCCTCATCCTCTGCAGCACCTGCCTGAATGATGATGTAACGCTCATAGTAGATGACTGCATCAAGCTTCTTGGTGGGAAGACCCAGAAGGTAACCAATCTTATTGGGCAAAGAACGGAAATACCAAATATGAGCAACTGGCACGACTAAAGCGATGTGGCCAGTACGTTCACGACGAACTTTCTTTTCTGTCACTTCAACACCGCATCGGTCGCAGACGATGCCTTTGTAGCGAATACGTTTGTATTTTCCACAATGGCACTCATAATCCTTAGTCGGACCGAAGATGCGTTCGCAGAAAAGACCATCACGCTCAGGTTTATAAGTACGATAGTTGATGGTTTCCGGCTTCAACACCTCACCACAGCTGTTCTCAAGAATCTCCTCTGGAGATGCGAGACTGATGGTTATCTTGGTGAAATTATTTTTAACTTTTGATTCTTTCTTAAAAGCCATGTTAT
>JAUMXY010000062.1 GCA_030528885.1 Bacteroidales bacterium
GGTGTTTTTTTGTGCCCTCTGAGGAGAGTGTTTTTTGCGATGCGAAATAGAAAAAGGGCTGGTTCCTCAATGTGGAACCAGCCCCTGATGCGTATGGTCAAAATATCCTTATTCAATGACGATGCGTTCTATCACGATGCCTGGGTCGAGTGGCTTCAGCGTCATCTGATGCTTGCCTTGCGCGAGAGCAGGAAGTGTGAGCTTCTGCTTGTTCATGCGTGTTGTTTCCCATTCAAAGTTTTGGTCGTTGGACATCTGTACAACGTAGCGGCTTGCTTCGTTGACATTGAGTGTCTGCACTTCCTTGCCGTCAAGCAGAATCTGGAGGCGCTGACCGCGTCCGTCGTTGAATGGGAAGTTGGTAGCGAGGATGATGGTTGCTGTGGCTTTGTCAGCGCTTTCAATGGTGCTGAAGCTGTAAGTGATGGATGCGCCTGCTGTGCTCTTTGTGTAAGGGAAGAGCGCCACGCCTGCTTTCCAGATGCCCAAGTCGGGCACCACCTGCCATGTTGCTTCCTTCGCGTCTGTCTTGCCTGTGAATTCGTCAGCCTCGATGATGGCGATAGTCTTCTTGGGCTCGAAGACAATCTCTGCGCCCGGAACAGCGTCAGCGATGTCCACGCGCTTCACGGCAGGCATGGTATTGCGTGGAGGATTGTTCCATGAGCGGTAGCCGATGTATATTTCATCCATCATGTGGTTCCACTTGCCATTAGAAATCTTGTGGTTGTATTCGTCGCAAAGCTCGCCTGCGCGCTTGAAGCAGTACTCAACCTTGTCCGCCCATTCGTTGGCGCGGATGTCGTTCTTGGCAGCGTAGTATCCGTTCATGGCTACTGCGTAGTACATGTTGTAGAGGTTGCTGAACACGCGCACTGGGAAGTAGATGAGCTGGTTGTAAGTGTTGCGGTTGGCTACAGGGATGAACTCGCGCAGGATGGTGGCTTCGCGTTCCAGGCGGTTGTATTCGTCCACGCGCTCCTTCCATTCGCCTGACTTCAGGTCGAAGGTGCGTGCGTCGAGCTGTTCAGGTGTGCGTCGGTGCGCATACTTGTTTTGCAGGTTGAGGATGCGTGCAGCCTCCTTGGCGCATTTCTCTCCCAGCTGCTGGCGGCAGAAGGATTCAGTGTATTCCTGCAAGTTGCCGGCGTTGAACTGTGAGGGGTTCCATGCCATCTTGAACCAGAAGTCGATAGGGAACTCCATAGGCTTGAGGTCGCCTACGTTGAGAATCCAGAGCTTGTCCACACCATAGGTATAGGTGAGTTGCAGCTGTTCCCACATGCGCTGCACCTGTGAGATGTTCTGGAACTTAGAGTTGCGAGGCGCGCCCACGTAGTCCACGTGGTAGTACAGTCCATAGCCGCCAGGGTGACGCTTGGAGAAGGCTCCTGTGCCCTTGTTCCATTCCTGTTCGGGCAGTACGCGCACGTTGCCCCAGTTGTCGTCGCAGAGGAGGAGAATCACGTCGTCGGGCACGTTCATGCCTTTCTCGTAGTATTCCTGCACCTCTTTGTAGAGCGCCCATACCTGTGGAGTTTCTTTGGCAGGCTTGCCTGTTGCCTCTTCGATGAGTTTGCGCTGGTTGGTCACGATGCGCTCCAGCAGCGCCACGTCGGCATGGTCGCCCATCGCCTCGTCGCCATCGCCACGCATGCCGATAGTCACCACGTCGTCAGTGTGCTTCATGCGCGCTACGCCGCCCTTCCAGAACTCGTCAAGCGTGGCCTGGTTGGTGTCGTAGTTCCATGCTCCGTATTTCTGTCTGTTGCGAGTCCATTCCTTGTGTGCGCGTGCCATCGGCTCGTGGTGAGAGGTGCCCATGCAGACGCCCATATCGTCGGCGGTCTGCATGTTGAGCGAGTCGTCAACATAGAATGCTGAGTTCCACATGGCGGGCCACATGTAGTTGCCCTTCAGACGGAGCACCAGCTCAAACACGCGTGCGTAGAACTTGCTGTTGTAAACGCCGCCGTAGTTCTCGCCAATCCAGCCTGAGAGGCAAGGCGCCTCGTCGTTGAGGAAGATGCCGCGGTACTTCACAGCAGGTTCTCCATCGGTGTAGATGCCTTTCTTGATGTAGATGTTTTCCTGTTTCTCCACCGGTGTGTCTGCCCAGTCGTACCATGGGCTGACGCCAATCTGCTGCGAGAGCTCGTAGATGCCGTAGATGGTTCCGCGCTTGTCGGAGCCTGCAATGACGAGCTGGTCCTTTACCATCGTGATAATGAACTTCTCGGTCTTGCCCTTGAGCTGCGAAGCGTCGATGAGGTTCTTCTTCGCCAGCTTGTCGATGGGGGCGCTCTTTCCTAAGGTTCCGATGACTACGGGTACGTTGCTTCTGCCAATGACCTTCTGCAAGTCTTCCTTCAGATTGTCGATGGCTATGTGCACACCTTTCCAGTCTTTCTTGTCGTAAGTGATTTCACCTTTCATGCCTGTCAGACAGACCGTGTTGGGTTGCTGGCTGAAGGTGACGAATGGCTCTGCTGCATCGGCGAACAGGGCCGCAAGCGCTAACACACCTGTTAATAGAGTTTTCTTCATATTGTGCATTTTTTTATGTTGATTCTGCTTGTTTAGCCGAAGTTTTTCCATGTTTTCGGGGAGGGTTTCGGCAAGAACAATAGTTCTTGGCTACAAAGTTAGGATTTTTATGGCAAAGGCTTTTGTTTGTTCATTCCATATATTTTACATCTTGTTACATATTGAGAATTAGGCAACAGAATGGTTACATTTGTTTGTTGATAGGTTACATGGCGCAAAAAAAATGCCTTGATGTTCTTTTCGTGAAGCAATTTATTTGTACTTTTGCATGGCGGTTATGCGGCAGTCACACCGTTGGGAACAGTAATAAACTGCACAACCGCTTAAGTTGACAACTTGATGAACTTGTATATTATTAACCTATAGCAAAAAGATGAAAAAGCTTTATCTAACGACGATTTTAGCCATTGTAAGTTTGTGCGTGTCGGCACAAAGAGGAGGGCGAAGCGTAGAGTGCTTCGACTATGACTGGCAGTTTCACCTCACCATGGAGAAGGGCGCCGAGCAGCAGGCCGGTCCGAAGCTGCAAGAAGCCGTCAGCGGTTGGGAAACTGTGCAACTGCCGCACGACTGGAGCATACACATGATTCCTGACAGCCGTCTGACAGGATGCAACGGGCATCTGCGCGGCGGTGTCGGTGAGTACAAGAAGACTTTCTCTGTGCCAGCATCCGACAAGGGCAAAGCCGTGTCAGTCATCTTCGACGGCATCTACAATCGGTCGGACGTGTACATCAACGGGCATCATCTGGGCTTCAGGCCTTATGGTTTTGTGCAGATTGAGTATGACCTGACTCCTTATCTGAACTACGGGAAAAGCAACGAGATTTATGTTCGGGTGAACAACCCTTCTGCCAATGACTCCATTGCAAGATGGTACACGGGTTCAGGCATCTACCGCCATGCGTGGCTGGTGAAGAGGAATCCCGTGCACATCAAGACGAACGGCACCTATCTTGTGACGAAGGACAACAGGAAGGTCATCATCAAGACTTATGTGGAAGGGGAGGCAAGGAAGCCTTCGGTTACACATATTATATATAATGCAGAAGGGAAGGTCGTGGCAAAAGGAAAGGGTGAGGAGGAAATCGAGATACCTAACCCGCGCTTGTGGAACGGCATGAAAGATCCTTACATGTACAAGGCCGTGACAAAGCTGTATGACGGCAAGAAGCTGCTTGACGTTTGCGAGACTCCTTTCGGCATTCGTACCGTGGCGTTCACCAGCGACAGGGGTTTCTTGCTGAATGGCGAGCAACTGAAGCTCAAAGGCTTCTGCCTGCACCAGGACGATGCCTGTCTGGGCGCAGCCCTGCCGCTCCGTTCGATGGAGAGGCGTCTGGAGATGTTCAAGGAGTATGGTGTGAATGCCATCAGATGCTCGCACAACCAGCCTGCGCCTGAGTTTCTTGACTTGTGCGACAAGATGGGATTCATTGTCATTGACGAGGCGTTTGACAAATGGAAGTCGGGCTATTACAAGGAGTACTTTGACGAGTGGTGGCAGCGCGACCTTGCCAACATGATTGAACGCGACCGCAACCATCCCAGCATCGTGACTTGGAGCATAGGCAATGAGCTGCAGGAGGCTTGGCTGGAAAGCGATGAGGGTGTGGAGCGCGCGAAGATGCTGCAGGACTTTGTGCATCAGATGGAGCCATCGCGTCAGGTGTGCATGGCATGCCAGAACAACCATCAGGAGAAGTTCAGCGGCGTGACCGATGTGGTGGGCTACAACTATTTGGAGGCAAGGATGCTGAGCGACCACAAGAAGTTTCCTGAAAGGAAGTTTATCGTGACGGAAGAGCTGCCTTATTTCTGCGGAGCTGAGGGCAACATACGCGCTTACGACACGAACAACCCTTGGAACATCATCGAAGAGAATGACTTCATTGCCGGCGGTTTCCTTTGGACGGGGCAAGACTATGTGGGTGAGGCGGGATGGCCTTCAAGCGGATGGCCAACGGGACTCATCGACCTTTCGGGCACGGAGAAGGCGCAAGGCATCTGGCATCGTGCCGCATGGCAGAAGGACAAGCCTGTGGTGGGCATTGCGGTGCGTGACGAACGGCTTGACATTGACCATGGGCGCGACCTTTGGCAGTGGCCTCGCATTGCCAGCATCTGGAACTTCCCTGCTTACTATGAAGGGTTGGTGATGGAGGTGCAGACCATCACGAACTGTGAGCGGGTGCAGTTGGCCATCAACGGCAAAGTGATGGGGGTGAAGCGCACGGCCGATTTCGCTAACCACACCATCGTGTGGCAAGTGCCTTACACGCCTGGACATATCGAGGCAAAGGGCATCAACGGGACGGACACGGTGGCGCATTATGAGCTGCGGACAGCTGGCGACCCTGTTGCGCTGAAGGCGACTGCTGACCGCACTGCGCTGACTGCCGACGGACAGGACCTAAGCTACATACAGCTGCAGCTGGTCGACAAGGATGGCATTGCTGTGCCGCACAAGAACCTGCGCATCAAGGGCACTGTGGAAGGACCTGCTAAACTGGTGGGTCTCATCAACAACGACTTGCGGCGCACCACGCCTTTCACCTCTACGGAGGACATAACACACTTCGGAAGGGCTTTTGCCGTAGTGCAGACCACACGGGAGGCGGGTAACATCCGTCTGCGCCTCGACGTGGAAGGGTTTGACGCTCCTGTCTATGTGGACATGAGCTCTGCCGCCAAAGTTCTGAAGAAATAAACGATTCCGCCCCTTTGCCAGAAAGACAAAGGGGCGGAATAGCATTGGTATTTATCTGTGACGATAAGGAGAGGGACTTGTGCTTTAGAACCTCACAAACAGTTCGGTCCAGACCTCGTTGTAGTCTTTGCGCTGGAGGTCGCGGTCGTGCACATAGTTATATTGTACCTGCAAGAGGAGGTTCTTGTGAATCTGGATGTTGGGGATGATGCTGTAGATGGTCTTCATCGAATCCCAAGTCTTCTGGTAGCGATAGGCATCATACTTGCCATAGATTTTAAGCCAAGGGGTGCAAGGAACGCCAACGGTGGCATACCATCCGTCAGCTTTGCCTGTGCCTGACCAGGTGTCTGTAGCCTTATCGTAGTCGTTTATGCGGTAGCCTTTTGAATGGGCATATTCGGCACGGAAGCTCCAATCGTTGTGCTCGTATTTCACTGAGGCTGCCCAACGATGGCGGTCAACCGTCTGCCCATTGCTTGTGTAGCTGCCTTTCCAACCGAACACACCAATGAAGAGGTCCTTGACGGGTTGTACCTGAAGGGTGCCAAGAAAGTCTTTTTCACCATTTTCGTCGCTGGAGTTGATGCCTTGTCCGTTCATCATCTGCAACTGGTAGTGGACGAAATGGTGACCGTCTTTCTTGCTGGGAAAGAGGTCTCCTTGAATCTGGATTCCTTGGTCGCGACCGCCTACAACGGAGCTTTCGCCACAGTAGTCACCCATGCCTGCCAGTTTCTTGACCATCTGCGAGTAGTCGCCGCTGCCAAGGTTCCATGGGCTATAGGGGTTCTCGAACGTGAAAGCTCGCTTGAATTGTCCAACTTTAACGCTGAAGGCATCCCAGCGCGCCCATTCCATATAGATGTCTTTCAGGTGAGGGGTGGAGTTGTTCATCTGTAGCTGGACGCGATACTTGAAGTCGTTCAGTATGGTGCCGTCGAGGTGAAGGCGCAGGTATCGCTGGCTGAAGCCGTCGCCTCCTCGCTTGCCGGGCTGGTCGGAATAGGTGTATTTGCCAACAAAGTAACCGCCGATTTTAGGTGCGCCGACATAGTCGGTCAGAGTCCTTCCTAATTGCGGCTTCCCGTCGGGAGCTGGTGTGTTGGCGAAAGCTTTTTCTAAGCTGTTGTTGATGGCGCTGGTGAGGAAGCCCGCGTTGGTGGTTTCTTCAGGAACAAACTCACTCTGTTGCTTTTCGTTTATGGATGATGTTGTGGGGACTTCTTCTGCTGCTGATGGCAGCGCAAAGATGCAGGATAGCAGTACGAGGTGTACAAGTTTCATGTCTTCTATTAAAATGTGTTGTTATTTGGTTTTCGGGTGCAAAGTTAAGTAATAGTTGTTACACTTCTGTTAAGGAAATATTACACTTCTGTTTCAATGTGGAAAATGGAGGATAAGCATTTACCGTTCAAGAAAAACGCCTACGCAAAGGATGCCGTCAAGCGGATTGAGACGCATGGAGTGCGTGATGTGCAGGGTGTAGGGGCGATTGGCTTTCATGGGTAGCGATATGGGTGTGGACAGGCAATCGGAGTTGGGATGCCGGAAGGGCAGGCTGTCGTTGTCGAGGTGGAGAATGACGGGAGTGGCTGCTGTGATGAGGCTGTCGCATCGCAGTTCAGCCTGCGCTACAATTTTCTCATATTTGAAATCCTTGCTGCAGCGGATACCGAGGGTGAGACTGATGTCGGCGTCATGCTGCAATGGGGGGATGTGGTAGATCAATGTATCCCGGCTGTCCCATTGCTTGTGTGGCAAATGCTTGTATTCTGTGTAGTGCAAGCTGTCTTGGCACGCCATGATGGTGGCTGTGCCAAGATAGCAGATGAGTATGGCTGGTAAGTTTTTCAGTAGCTTCGTCATGAGGTCGTTTCGGTAGGAAGATAGTCTGCCGAAGACTTGCTTTCTCCTGTTTCTGTTGGTAACACCGCTATTGCTGCTTGCCGTTGTTGCGGCGGTTGTTGTTTCTCTTCTTGTTGGAGCCGCTCTTCTTGCGCTTGTTTTTATTGTCGAATCGGTTGATGTTTTCCTGGTCGAGGAGGTCCATCGATACGGGTGCCGTGTCTTTCTCGTTCTCGATGAGTGACTCGGGCTTTTGTCCGTTGCGATTCATCTGTATGATTTCGAAGGCGCGGCGAGCGGTGATGGTTTTCTCGCCGGCAAGAATGCGCTTGTCGGTTGAGTAGGTAATCTTGTGGGCGAGGATGTCTGCCTTGAAGAAGAAATACTCGCAGTCTTGTGTGTGAAGCGTGATTTCTTTTGAGGGGAGTCTTTTGAGTGACTCCATGTATTGGTCAACCTCATAGTTCATGCAGCATTTGAGCTTGGCGCATTGGCCTGCCAGCTTCTGAGGGTTGAGGGAGATGTCTTGAAAACGTGCCGCGCTGGTGCTGACGCTGACGAAGTTGGTCATCCAGGTGGAGCAGCAGAGCTCACGTCCGCATGGCCCCATGCCTCCGATTCGTCCTGCCTCTTGGCGTGCGCCAATCTGCTTCATCTCGATGCGCACGTGGAAACGGTCGGCTAACACTTTGATGAGTTGGCGGAAGTCTACGCGTTCGTCTGCTATGTAGTAGAAGATGGCTTTGTTGCCGTCGCCCTGATATTCTACGTCGCCAATCTTCATGTTAAGCCCGAGCCCGAGCGCTATCTGGCGGCTTTCTATCATGGTGTCATGTTCGCGGCTTTTGGCTTCGTTGAATTTGTCGATGTCTGCTTGGCGCGCTTTGCGGTAAATCTTCTTGAGTTCTGTGCCTGGCTTGAGGTTGGCTTTTTTCAGTTGCAGCGGCACAAGGCGGCCTGTCATGGTAACGGTGCCTATGTCGTGCCCTGGGTTGGCTTCGACAGCGACGATATCGCCTTTTTCCAGTTGGAGGTTGTTCTCGTTGATGAAGTAACCTTTGCGAGGGGGCTTGAACTGTACCTCTACGATGTTGCAAGCTGTGGAGTTGTCTGGCAGGTCGGCCAGCCAGTCGTATGTATTTAATTTATCTGCTCGTTGGCTGCATCCTTTTTGGCTGATGGCGCCATGGCAGTTTCCGCTTTTGAATTCTGTCATATTGGGTTATTAGTGTTTTCTGAACGATGTTTTTATCTGTTTTTTATAAGTACAATCATTTTGAGGGCAAAATCGAAAAGGACGATTTTAGCGTTGGCATTTTGGGCGATGTCTCGCTGGGCAAGAGAAAGTTCCTCCATGATGCCAATGACGTTGCGCTCGTTGATGTATGGAGCGAACTTGATGGCGAATTGCATCTCTTTCTCTGCCATGTAGTTGAGTTCAGCCTGCCGTCCGAAGTTGTAGATGAAGTTTTCGCGTATCATCTTTTGGCAGTATTCGAGGAAGGCCTTGATGCGCTCACGTCCCATGCTGCCTGCATTGTCGCTCCATTGTTTCATTTCCTTGACCTTGCGAACGTAGGATAGGCGCATGAGTTCGACGAATAAGTCGAAGAAATAGTTGTTGTCGGCATCGCTTGTGATGGTGCGCAGGGCTTGAGCCATGTTGCCTGCACTGGAACGGGCGATGCGATGTGCGTCGGCTGGCAGCACGTTGTAGCTGCTGGCAAGTGTCTGCTCAATGTCTTGTTCTGTGAGTTGGGGAACAGCGATGATCTGTGTGCGGCTTCGGATGGTCTGCAGCACATGGTCTGGCTGTTCGCTGACAAGAAGGAATACCGTTTGTGCAGGTGGCTCTTCGAGGAGCTTGAGTATTTTGTTGGCGCATTCGATATTCATTTTCTCTGGAAGCCAGATGAGCATGACTTTATAGCCTCCTTGGCTAGACTTGAGGCTGAGCTTGCGTAGGATTGCATCGCTTTCGTTGGCATAAATCATGAGCTGCTGGTTCTCTGCTCCTGCCATGTTCATCCATTCGGACATTCCAAAGTAAGGGTGGGTGAGCAGCTGTTCGCGCCACTCTTTCAGGAACTCATCGCAGTAGGTGTCTTTTCCGCTATGCTTTTTGTAGATGGGGAATACGAAATGGAGGTCAGGGTGCTGCAGCTTTTCAGCCATTGCGCTATTGCCGAGCAGCATTTGGGCGTATGCCACTGCCAGAGGCAGGGCACCGCAGCCTTCAGGACCACAGAACATCAAGGCATGCGGCACTCTGCCCTGCTGGTGTTCGTTGAGCAGGCGCTGCTTGATGCTGTCTTGTCCGATGATGTCGCTGAAGGTCATGATGTGAATGCTTCTTTAATAGATTTCTTTGGCTATCTGCCGGATGCTGTCCACGGCGCTGACGGTGTAGAAGTGGATGCTGGGCACTTTGTGCTGCATCAGTTCGCGGCATTGTTGGATGCCCCATTCTATGCCTACTTGCTTCACTTCCTCATCGTTTTTGCATTGCTCCACTGCTTTGGATAGGGCTTCGGGCAAATCCAAGTGGAAGGTCTTGGGCAGCACGTTGAATTGGCTGAGCTTTGCCATTGGCTTGATGCCTGGGATGATGGGTATGGTGATGCCTGCCTGACGTGCACGCTCTACGAATTGGAAATATTTATCGTTGTCGTAGAAGATTTGCGTGACGGCATAGTCGGCGCCGAGCTCTTGCTTTTGTTTGAGAATCTGGAGGTCAAACTCTAGATTGGGTGCTTCTTCGTGCTTCTCAGGATAGGCTGCCACGCCATAGGAGAATGGCGCTCCATGAGTCTTGATGGGAGTGCCATCGACAAAGAAGCCCTTGTTGAAGAGGTTTACCTGTTCGATGAGCTCAGTAGCATGGCTGTATCCGTCCTTGGTAGGTTGGAACTTGGCGTCGTCTTTAGCTTTGTCTCCTCGCAGCACCAGAATGTCTTGGATGCCGAGGAACTGGAGGTCAAGCAAAGTGTATTCAATTTCTTCCTTGGTCATGCCGCTCACCACCACGTGGGGCACAACTTTGATGTTGTACTTTTGCATGATGGCGCTTGCTACGGCAACAGTGCCTGGCCGGCGGCGCATAAAGTGCCGAATGTAGGTTCCGTCGGCCTGTTCCACGTAGATGTATTCGCTTCGGTGAGTTGTGATGTTGATGTATTCAGGAGCAAATTCTTGCAAGGTGTCGATGGTGCGGAACAATGCCGTAGTGCCTGTGCCTTTGAGGGGTGGAAGCACTTCGAAGGAGAAAGCTGTCTTTTCGGTCTTATTGATGAGTTCTGAAACAGTCATAGATATGCCTTATGTTCTGAAGGACTTGTGTTCTTTCCGTTGATGATTCGGATGATGCTGGTGCCTTTACTGGTGATTATACCAGATTGCCTTTCAGCTGGTAGTAGGCTGCTGTCATGGCGAAGAGCGAGATGGCCAAGGCAAAGTAGTAGCCGACGCAACAGCAGAGGAGACCGATGAGGCCGATGCCTATGAGGAGGAGGCTTATGCCTATCAAGGCGAGGACGTTGCCTTCAGTCATTTTCCAGCTTGCCTTGATGGCCTCGAGGATGTCGGCATCTGGGTGGTCAACCATGTAGATGGTGGCGAATGTCAGACGTGAGCCTACGTAGAATGCCGGTATGATGCAGAACAGGGCTGAAATGAATATGAGGATGCTGGTGATAATCTGTACGGCAACCACTTTGAGGTAAACTGTGAATGGGAGCTGGAATGCTTTGAGGCATACTTCGGTGAATCTGCCGCTTGCGATGCCAAGGGTGAGATTGTAAAGTCCTACGTTGATAATGAGGCCGATGATAGCTCCTATCAGTGTTCCTATTTCTATATAGCCGTATGTTTCTGCTGCTTGCTGCAATGCTTCGGCATCACCTTGGGCGATGCGTTGGCCCAGTTCATGGAAGATGTTAGGGTCTATGGGATATAGGTGGGTGGAATATACGTTTTGTAGGCCGCCTGAAATGAGGGAGGATACCAAATAGATGACGGCGATGAGAATACCGTGCTTCTTTGCGTATTCCCATCCTGTGCTGATAGCACCGCTGATGTCTAAAGAGAAGTTTGCCATATCTTTTGTTTTTATGAGGTTTGACGGTAAGATTACAGTTCGCTGTAGTTGTAGGCGAATGTGTTGCCAGAGGTCAGCAGTCCTGTGGTGAAGCCTCGCTTGAACCATTTCATGCGTTGCTGGCTTGTGCCGTGGTTGAATGACTCGGGCACGATGTAGCCTTGTGCCTTCTTCTGCAGGTAGTCGTCGCCAATGACTTGGGCTGTGCTGAGCGCCTCTTCGAGGTCGCCGTCTTCGAGCGAGCCGAACATCTTGTTTTCATGATGTGCCCAGATGCCAGCATAGCAGTCGGCCTGCAGCTCAAGCTGCACGCTAATCTTGTTTGCCTCGCTTTCGGAGAGCCTTGACATTTGCGCATGCGCTTCGCTGAGGGTGCCAAGCAGATATTGCACGTGGTGTCCGACCTCGTGGGCTATCACGTAAGCATAGGCGAAGTCTCCACCTGTGCCGAGCGATGATTTCATGCTCATGAAGAAAGAGAGGTCTATGTAGACGCTTTGGTCTGCTGAGCAGTAGAAGGGGCCGGTGCTGGCTGATGCGCCGCCGCAGCCGGATTGTACAGAACCGTTGAAGAGCACGAGGGTAGGAGGCTCGTAAGTCCTTCCCAGCTTCTGAAATTCGATGGTCCACACGTCTTCGGTGCTTGCGAGGACTTTCTTGGCAAAAGTTTCCAGCTCTTGTTCCTGTGCTGTGGGCTGATAGTCGCTGCCGGTTGCGTATTCCTGTCCTGTGACGATGCTCGTCAGGTCACCATCGCCGCCTGCCATGGAGAGAATCTGAGAGGGGTCTCCTCCCATCAGCATCGTGATGACAGCAATGACTACTACGGCACCGATGCCGAGTCCACCTTTGCCGCCAAGTCTAAGTCTGCCTCTTGAACTGCCGCCGCTGCGACGGCGGTCGTCTACATTTGAACTTTCTCGTCGTCCGTCAAGTCTCATGTCTGCTATTGGAATCTTATTATTAAAGATGTATACTATAAGTGTGCAAAGTTAACAATATATTTCCATTTTGCCGTAAAAAGAATGAATAAAATGGCTGTAGGGTTGTCCGATAGGGGTAAAGTGATTAACTTTGTTGCGGAAAAATTAAAACTTTAACAAGGAGTGAATGACGATGAAAGCAATCAATACGACTCATGCGCCTGCTGCCATCGGCCCTTATAGCCAAGCGGTTGAGGCAAATGGATTTGTTTATGTGAGCGGGCAGTTGCCGATTGACCCCTCTACAGGAGCTTTTGCGGAAGGCGGAATACAGGCTGAGGCAAGACAGTGCCTGACCAACATCAAGAACATACTTGCTGAGGCAGGAATGGAGATGTGCGATGTGGTGAAGGTGACTGTGCTGCTTGCCGACATCGCCAGTTTTTCAGCGGTCAACGAAGTGTATGCCGAGTTCTTCGTAGAGCCTTATCCTGCGCGCTCGGCGTTTGCTGTGGCTGCTTTGCCTAAAGGAGCTAATATAGAGATTGAAGCTATTGCGGCTCGTTCTTGATTCTAAACTAAAAACAATAAGATGAGAAGATTTTTGATAACAGTTGCGTTGGGTGCTATGACGTTGAGCGCCAGCGCTCAGGCTGAAACGAAAATGAAGGATTTGCAGGCGAGAGGCTTTGGCGCACGGAACACGGCGGCGAAGAAGGCTGATGCTGCTGACAGTGTTGCGGTAGCAGCGACCGACAGCCTGAAGTCTAAGAGCAATACAGAGCCCTCTTTCCCCGGGGGAGAGATGTTTTTGCAAGCGTATCTGAAGAAGAAAGTGCTGCATTCCGATGTCAAGGGAAAAGGAGATGTGGTTGTCGGCTTCAAGGTGGACAAAAAGGGCAATATCTATGGGGCGGAAGTGGTGACATCGACAAATGCTGCGCTGAATACTGCAGCCTTTAACATCGTGACGGGGATGCCTCGCTGGAAACCTGGCTTGTCTGACGGACAACCTGTGGAAAAGTCGGCAAAGGTGACAATCAGTTTTGGCAAGGAAGAGTGACACGCAGGTCTTTGGACGCATAATTAAACGTGAGTTCGGCGAGCTCACGTTGATATAAATCTTTGGCTAGACGTATTAGGGGTTGGTTCCGCATCGTGGAATCAGCCCTTTCTCTTTTTCGCATCGCAAAAAACGCTCTCTTCAGAGGGCAAAAAAAAACACT